>JAIERD010000163.1 GCA_019747155.1 Pseudomonadaceae bacterium | reverse complement strand
TCGGCGCTGGCGCAGTTGCGTTCGCTCACCCAAAACAGCGGGTCGTAACCAAAGCCCTGGCTGCCGCGCGGTTCGCGCAAAATGCTGCCGTGCCAGAGGCCTTCACAGACAATTGGCAGCGGGTCGTCGGCATGCCGCACCAGCGCCACGGCGCAGACAAACTGCGCGCCGCGCTGCTCGTCCGGCACATCCTGTAGCGCCTCAAGCAGTTTGGCATTGTTGGCTGCATCGCCCAGACCGCCTGCGTAGCGGGCCGAGTAAATGCCCGGTGCGCCGCCGAGGTGGTCAACCGCCAAGCCTGAGTCGTCGGCCAATGCCGGTAGGCCGGAAACGCGCGCCGCATGGCGGGCCTTGAGGATGGCGTTTTCGATAAACGACAGGCCGGTTTCATCCGGCTCAACCAGGCTGAAAGCGCTGACGGCCTGCACCTTGATGCCGTCGCCGAGCATGGCTTGCAGCTCTTTGAGTTTGCCGGCGTTATGGCTGGCCAATACCAGTTCGGTTATTGCTTTCATTGGTCGGGGAAGAATTCTTGGCTGAAGTCGAAGCTGTGCGGCACGCCGTCAGCGCCTTTGACGTTAAGGGTGAAGCGCAGCATTTCTTGTTGCTCGAAAGGGAACTGCGCCAGGTAGTAAATCGCCGTGCCTTCTTTGACTTGCTTGAAACTCAGCGGGCTGATTTGTCCGAGCAGGTTTTTCACCTCGCCACTGACTTGGCCGGTGCTGGCTAAGCCTGCTTGCAGCAAGGCGACATTGACCACGCCTTGCTGCTTGCTGCGCACCAAACCGACGGCTGCGGCCACTTCGGGCTGCAAGAAGCTGGAGTTGAAGGCGCTGTAATGCACATCCAGCGCCCCATAGCTTTGTTTCTGTTCGGCCATAGCGGGCAGCGCCAGGCAAAAGCTTAAAACGAGTAGGGCTAAACGTTGCATGGTGATTCTCCTCACGTTGCGCTGATTATTCAGGTCGCGCGGGCGGCTGTATGGGGCTCGGACCGCTGACGCGATAGATGCCAATCTCACCAAATAGATTAGGCCATATCTGATTGCTAAAGCTGTGTCGATGCAGGCGATCTACCGCCAGGCGGTCGAGTACCCGCACCTGACGCTGGTGGCAAAGCTCCTCGAAGTCGAGGAAGGTGCAGAAGTGAATGTTCGGCGTGTTGTACCAGGTGTAGGGCAGGAACTCGGAGACCGGCATCTGGCCTCTGCGCAGCAAGTCCCAGCGGCAACGCCAATGGCCGAAGTTGGGGAAGGTGATGATGCACTGGCGGCCGATGCGCAGCATCTCTTCCAGCAGCCGGTCGGGGTACTGCACGGCTTGCAGGGCCTGGGTCATCACCACCACATCGAAGCTGTTGCTGGCAAAGTTGCTTAGGCCCTGGTCGAGGTCTTGCTCTATCACGTTGATGCCTTTGTGCAGGCATTGGGCGATGTTATCGGCGTCGATTTCCAGGCCATAACCGCTGACCTGTTTGTGGTCGCGCAGCCAGGCGAGCAGCTCGCCGTCGCCGCAGCCGAGGTCGAGCACCCGGCTGCCGGTCGGGATCCAGTCTTGAATAATGTCTAGGTCGGCTCTCATGTCAGGACGGCCTCAAACGCTAATTCGCTGCATATAGGCGTCGAAGGCCTGCAGGTAGCGTGGAATAGGAATCAGAAAGGCGTCGTGGCCTTGCGGCGCGTCGATTTCCAGGTAGCTGACGTTTTTGTCGGCGGCCATCAAGGCATCGACCAACTCCCGTGAGCGGGCCGGCGAGAAGCGCCAGTCGGTGGTAAAGGACATCACGCAAAAATCCGCCTGAGCTGGTGCCAGGGCTTTGGCCAGATCGCCGCCTTGGCTGGCCGCCGGGTCGAAGTAGTCGAGGGCCTTGGTCATCAGCAGATAGGTGTTGGCATCGAAGCGCCCGGAAAACTCTTCGCCCTGATAGCGCAGGTAGCTTTCGACCTGAAACTCGACGCTGTGAAAGTCGTAATTAAGCTTGTCGCTTTTCAGGTCGCGGCCGAATTTCTCGCCCATGGCGTCATCCGACAGGTAGGTGATATGGCCGACCATGCGCGCCAAGATCAGTCCGCGCTTGGGGATGACCCCACGCTCCTGAAAGTGCCCGCCGTGAAAGTCCGGGTCGGACAGAATCGCCTGGCGTGCCACCTCGTTAAAGGCAATGTTTTGCGCCGACAGCTTGGGGGCACAGGCAATGGCCAGACAGTGACGGACACGCTCGGGGTAGCTGATGGTCCATTGCAGCGCCTGCATGCCGCCGAGGCTGCCACCGACCACTGCCGCCCACTGGGCGATGCCGAGACGCTCTGCCAGCAGTGCTTGGCTATGGACCCAGTCTTCCACCGTCATCATCGGGAAGTCGGCGCCATAGGGCTTGCCGGTTTCGGGGTTGAGGCTGGACGGCCCGGTCGAGCCATTGCAGCCGCCCAGATTGTTCAGGCTAACGACAAAGAACTTATTCGTATCAATAGGTTTGCCGGGGCCGATGCAGCTGTCCCACCAGCCGGGTTTGCGCTCGTCAACACTGTGATAACCGGCGGCATGGTGATGACCGGACAGTGCGTGGCAAATCAGCACGGCGTTGCTGCCCGTGGCGTTTAACTGGCCATAGGTTTCATACACCAGTTGGTAATTGGCCAGACTGCGCCCGCAAGCCAGTTGCAAGGGCTCAAGGAACTGTTCGGTCTGGGGGCTGACGAGGCCAATGGAATCTTCTGCAAAGACGCTGGGCATTGAGCCTGCTCGCACTTAAATAAGGTCGTCAGTCTAAAGAGCGAGGCCCCCTGCGGCAAGCGCAGGGGGCCTTGGGTGTTGCCTAATTACTGCGCAGATCAAGCACTTGGGTTTATTCGACGGCGCTCAGGCCGCGCCCTGCACCGGGCAGGCTGACGACTTTGCCTTGGCGCTGCACTGGCGCCGGACGGCGCAGCACGCGCAGCATGTCGTTGGCTTGGGCTAACTGTTGCTCCAGTTCGCTGTTGTAACTGGCCAGATGCTGGCTGCGCTGACGGCTTTGCTGGGTCTCTTGGGCCAGGGCCTTGAGGCGCAGCATATGGGTTTCGAGCAGTTGCTTGTTCTCGAGGGTGTGCTGCATCAGTGGCGTCAGGGCATCGCCTGCCCATTGCTCGGCATCTTGGCGCAGGCGCTGATGCAGACCAATAACTTCCTGCACCAAGGTGGCGAAGAAGCGCCGGCTGAGGGTGCTTTGATTGGTCAGTATGGTTTTTAAGTGCAGGCGAAATTGGTCGGCTTGCACTTGCAGTTTCTTCAGCTCGCGCAGCGGTCGGTTCAGGTTAAATAGCGGCGCGTCGACGCCGTGCAGCGGATTTTCTTGGTTATGCCGGAGGTAGATGGCGGAAACCATTTTGTTGGCCAGTTCGGCTTCATGGCTGAGGTTGTGCAAGTCGGCTTCCAGCGAGCGGAAGAAGTGCAAAATGGTCTGGTTGATGCCAAAGGTGGTCCAGCTGCCGGTGAGGTTTTTACCCAGTAGTTCGAGGTGCTTGTCGAGCTGCTCGCTGCGTACTGAGTTGCGCAGCAGATCGCCTTGGCGCTTGAGCAGGCGCTGGTTGGTTTTTAAACCGAGCAGGCGCTTGTGGTGCTGGCCGTGGTCTTCTTTGGTTTTAGCGGTCAGCTCAAAGAGTAACTGACCGTTATCCTGCTGGTGAGTGGAGAGCAGTTGGTGCTGTTCGCGCACCTTGCTCAAGCGCAGGTTGAGTACGTGTTGACTGTTTTGCAGTAAGCCCAGTACCTGGCTGACGACCCGGTCCTCGATCAAGCGTTCTTTCTGCGCGACGATGCGCTCGCAAAGCAAGGTTTCCAGGTCGGCCAGCTGGCTGCGGTCGAGCAGCGCTTGGTCCTTGCGGACCTTGGCCAGCAGCGCTTGCTTGGCCGAGACTGGCAGCACGTTCTCGTTGGCGATGCCCAGTTGCTTGGCGGTGGCGCTGCGGATTTTTTCGATGGCGTGCTGCACAAAGGTTTCGCCGGCGAGGTCGTCCCAGAGTACGTCGATCTTGTTCAGTACGGCCAACAGACAAACCGGATTTTCTTCATCCAGATGCAGAATGTGTTGCTGCCAGACGGCCATATCGCTGGCGGTAACGCCAGTGTCGGCTGACAGCAAAAAGATAATCGCCTGTGCGCTGGGCAGCATCGACAGGGTTAACTCGGGCTCGCTGCCCAGGGCGTTTAGCCCAGGCGTGTCGAGAATCCGCAGGCCTTGGCGCAGCAAGGGGTGGTCGAAATTGACGATGGCATGTCGCCAGGCGGGCACCAGCACTATGCCGGGCTTGCCGGCGCTTTCGAGCATGTCCGGGTGAAAACCGAGCTGAATCGCCTGGGCGACCGGCATGGGCTTGGTCTTGGCCACCTGGGTGAAGGCCTGCACCATATTGTCGGGGTCGCTCAGGTCCAGCGGGATGTTTACCCAATGGCTGGGGATGCGCTTGAACTGGGCCACGCTGGCTTGGGCGGCGCGGGTTTCAATCGGCAACAGGCGTATATAGGAGCGCTCGGAGCGCGGATCAAAAAACAGCTCGGTCGGGCACATGGTGGTGCGCCCTGCGCGGGACGGCAACATGCGCTGGCCATACTCGGAGAAGAATAGGCTGTTGATCAGCTCGGTCTTACCGCGCGAATACTCACCCACGAACGCCAGGGTGATGTGATCGGTGCGCAGCAGTTTCAGCGCGCGCTCAAGCTTGGCCTCAACGGCGTCAGAGCTTAGATGGTTGTGCGCCAGCCAGCTGCGGTAGCGGGTGATCTCGCGCATTAACTGACGCTTCCAGGCAACGTAAGCCGTTACCTGTTGACTGAGACGCTCCATGCTCATGTCGTTGCTCCTCTGCTAACTGCATCCTGCTGGTTGGTCGGCAAGATCAATGGGGACAGCGGCTAATCTTGACGCGCTGTTAGTGGCGCACAGCGGCGGGCAGATAGTGTCCATTTGATAGCATGCATTATGGCGAACTCGTCTTCAGCGTCAAACAGTTAGCGCCATAATCCCACCTTAAGGTCAGTCAAGGTGTCCGAGCGGTCAGTCCGGGGAGTTCGGGCAGCTTTTTCGGTTGGCGAATACGCACGCGTTTTTGCCGATTGAGCTCGCCACTGAGCAGCTCGACCTGGCTTTTCGCGACCCCAAAGGCGGCGCCCAAAAAGGCCAGCAGGTGAGCGTTGGCTTTGCCTTCGACGGGCGGCGCGGTGAGGCGGATTTTTAGCCGCTCACCGTGCAGGCCAGCGAACTCATCGCTGCTGGCCTTGGGTTGTAGATGGCAGTCGAGGATCAGGTCTTCGCCGTCCCAACGGAAATAGCTCATTACATCAGCATGCGTAGCACGTCAGGCATGCCGGTCATTTGCGCCAGATTGTTAATCACCAGCATGTCCAGCAGCTTGATGGTGATAAAGGCGAAGATCGGCGAAAGGTCCAGCCCGCCCATGTTCGGCAAGAGCTTGCGGAACGGCATCAGCACCGGTTCACAGAGTTGATTGACCAGCAAGGCGGCGGGATTGTGACTGCCTTGGGCAACCCAGGAGAGGATCACGCTGATGATCAGCGCATAGAAGAAGATATTGATGAACAGTGCGGTAATGCCAATCAGCGACCAGATCAGCAGCTGGATTGGGCTGCCGGTGGTGCCGTAGGCCAGCAGCATGGTCAGCGCCATCAGCACCAATTGCACCAGCAGGGCCAGCACCAGTGAGGCGATATCCAGCCCGGCGATGCTTGGAATCACGCGGCGCAGCGGCTTGAGTAATGGCTGGGTGGCGCGCACGGCGAACTGGCTGAGCGGGTTGTAGAAGTCGGCGCGCACCAGTTGCAGGATAAAACGCAGCAGCACGATCATCAGGTACAGGCTGCCAAGGGTTTGCAAGACGTAGAGTGCTGCTTGATTTAATTGATCCATGCTGTGCTCCTTATTGACCCAGTTCTTCGGCGAGTGCGGCCGAGCGTGCGGCGGCGGCGTTCAATGCTTGCTCGACCAAGGCTTCGAAACCGCCGGCTTGGAAGGTGTTGATTGCTGCCTCGGTGGTGCCATTCGGCGAGGTCACGCGGCGGCGCAGTTCGCTGGCATCCACATCGCTGGCCAGCGCCATGCGCGCGGCGCCGAGGGCGGTTTGCTGGGTGAGTTTGAGTGCGGTCGCAGGCGACAGGCCGAGTTTTTCCCCGGCGGCGACCATCGCTTCAATCAGCAAAAAGAAATACGCCGGACCGCTCCCAGACACTGCAGTCACCGCATCAATCTGCTGCTCATTATCCAGCCACAAGGCCAAGCCGACTGCCGATAACAGCTGCTCGGCTTGCTGGCGTTGCGGGGCCGACACCTGGGCGTTGGCATACAAACCGCTGACGCCTTCGCGCAGCAAGGCCGGGGTGTTGGGCATGCAGCGCACGATGGCGCGGTTACCCAGCCAGCGTTCGAGGCTGGCGCAGCCGATGCCGGCGGCAATCGAGACAATCAACTGACCAGACGTAAGGTTGTTGGCCAGCTCCAGGCAGACGGTTTTCATCACCTGGGGCTTGACCGCCAGCACTACCAGGTCGGCGCCCTGTATGGCGTCGGCATTGTCAGCAAAGACTTGGATGCCCAGTTCGGCGGCAACTTTGTCGCGCTGCTCGGCGCCGGGTTCACTGGCGCAGAGGGCGCTGGCGGCCACGCCTTGTGCGCGTAGGCCGCCAATCAGGCTGGCAGCCATGTTGCCGGCGCCAATAAAGGCAATACGTGTGCTGCTCATAACGGGGTTTCCTTAATAAATGCGGGGGCCGCGTCGGCGGTTGTCGGGGCTGGCGAGGGCTGGCTGTAGTCGCGGGCGCCAAACAGCGCGCTGCCGATGCGAACCCAGGTCGAGCCTTGGCTGATCGCCGCTTCCAGGTCGTCGCTCATGCCCATGGAGAGGCTGTCGAGATCGAGCTTGAGACTAATATTTAAACTGTTCTGCAGTTCGCGCAGGCGGGCAAAGGCGGCGCGCTGAGCATCGAGGTCGGCGGTTGGCTCGGGGATGGCCATCAGTCCGCGCAGCTTGAGCCTGGGCAGTTGGGCGATGGCGGCGGCTAGGGCCGGTAATTCCTCGGCCGAACAACCGGCTTTGCTGGGCTCAGCGCTGATATTGACCTGTAGGCAGATATTCAGCGCTGGCAGATCGCTGGGGCGTTGCTCGGACAGGCGCTGGGCGACTTTCAAGCGCTCGACCGAATGCACCCAGTCGAAGTGCTCGGCAATCGCCTTGGTCTTGTTGGACTGAATCGGCCCGATGAAATGCCAGATCAGGGGTAAATTGGCCAGCTCACGCTGTTTCTCCAGCGCCTCTTGCAGGTAGTTTTCACCGAAGTCGTGCACGCCTGCCGCGAAGGCCTCCCGCACTGCGTTGGCCGGCTTGGTTTTACTTACCGCCAGCAGGCCAATGCTGGCTATATCTCGCTTAGATGCTTGCGCCGCCGCACGGATGCGCGCACCGACCTTTGCAATATTCTCTGCTATCGTGGACATTACCTGCGCTCGCCGCTTAGGGTCTGCGGCATTCTACCTGCTTACTAGTTTTTGGGGAGTTCCATGGATATCACTGAGTTGCTTGCCTTCAGCGCCAAGCAAGGCGCTTCAGACCTGCATCTCTCGGCGGGTTTGCCGCCGATGATTCGCGTCGACGGCGATGTGCGCCGGATCAACCTGCCGCCCTTGGATCACAAGCAAGTGCACGCGTTGATCTACGACATCATGAACGACAAGCAGCGCAAAGACTTCGAGGAGTTCCTCGAAACCGACTTCTCCTTTGAAGTGCCTGGCGTGGCGCGGTTTCGGGTTAACGCCTTTAACCAGAACCGTGGCGCTGGCGCGGTGTTTCGGACCATTCCCTCCAAGGTCTTGAGCATGGAAGACCTTGGCATGGGCGAAATCTTTAAGAAGATTTCCGATGTGCCGCGTGGCTTGGTGTTGGTCACCGGGCCGACCGGTTCGGGTAAGTCGACCACCCTGGCGGCGATGCTCGACTATATAAACAGTAACAAATATCACCACATTCTCACCGTTGAAGACCCAATCGAATTCGTCCACGAATCGAAAAAATGTCTAATCAACCAACGGGAAGTCCATCGCGATACTTTGGGCTTCTCGGAAGCCTTGCGATCGGCCTTGCGGGAAGACCCGGACATCATTCTGGTCGGCGAAATGCGCGATTTGGAGACCATTCGTTTGGCCCTGACGGCCGCCGAAACCGGGCACTTGGTGTTTGGCACACTGCACACCACCTCGGCGGCGAAAACCATCGACCGAGTGGTCGACGTGTTCCCCGCCGAAGAGAAGTCCATGGTCCGCTCGATGCTGTCGGAGTCGCTGCAGTCGGTGATCTCCCAGACCCTGATCAAGAAGGTCGGCGGTGGCCGGGTGGCGGCCCACGAAATCATGATCGGCACCGCGGCGATTCGTAACCTGATCCGTGAAGACAAGGTTGCGCAGATGTATTCGGCGATTCAAACCGGCGGTTCGCTCGGCATGCAGACCCTCGACTCGTGCCTCAAGGGCCTGGTCGCCAAAGGGCTGATTACCCGGGAAAACGCCCGCGAAAAATCCAAGACCCCAGAAAACTTCTGATTACGGCCAGCGTCGTTATTGCACTGCCATTAATAGGCGAGAGAGCACATGGAATTCGAAAAGCTGTTGCGTTTAATGGTCGAAAAAGGCGCCTCAGACCTGTTTATTACTGCTGGCGTGCCGCCGTCGATGAAGGTCAACGGCAAAATCATGCCAGTGACCAAAAACGCCATGTCGCCGGAGCAAACCCGTGAAACCGTGCATTCGGTGATGAACGAGCAGCAGCGCCGCGACTTTGCCGAGAGCCATGAATGCAACTTCGCCATCAGCGCCCGCGGCGTCGGGCGTTTCCGGGTCAGTGCTTTCTACCAGCGCAACTTGGCTGGCATGGTGCTACGGCGGATTGAAACCAATATTCCTACTTTGGAAGACTTGAAGCTGCCGGAAGTGCTCAAGCAGCTGTCGCTGACCAAGCGCGGCTTGGTGTTATTTGTTGGCGCCACCGGTACCGGTAAGTCGACCTCGCTGGCGGCGATGATCGGCTACCGCAACAAAAACAGCAGTGGCCACATCATCTCGATCGAAGATCCGATTGAATATATTCACCAGCACCAGAGCTGCATCGTCACCCAGCGTGAAGTGGGTATCGATACCGAGACCTTTGAGGTCGCGCTAAAGAACACCCTGCGCCAGGCGCCGGACGTGATCATGATCGGCGAGGTGCGCACCCGCGAGACCATGGACCACGCTGTGGTGTTCGCTGAAACCGGTCACCTGTGTTTGGCCACCTTGCACGCCAACAACGCCAACCAGGCCTTGGACCGGATCATCAACTTCTTCCCAGCCGACCGTCAGCAACAGGTGTGGATGGATTTGTCGTTGAACCTTAAAGCCATCGTTGCCCAGCAATTGGTGCCGACCCCAGACGGTAAAGGCCGCCGTGCGGTGATTGAGGTGCTGATTAATACCCCGCTGGCTGCCGACTTGATTCGCAAGGGCGAGGTGCACGAACTCAAAGCCTTGATGAAGCGCTCCACCGAACTGGGCATGCAGACCTTCGATCAGGCGCTGTATAACCTCTACAGCCAGGGTGAGATCACCTATGAGGACGCGTTGTCACATGCCGACTCGGCGAACGATTTGCGCCTGATGATCAAGCTGGGTTCGGAGACCGATGGCGACCATCTGAGCAGTTTGTCGCAAGGTTTGTCGTTGGAGGCCAGCGATGACGGTCCGGGACGGCGTTTCCGTTAAGCTTAAGGTTGCTGCAAAAACCCGCCGCTGTGCGGGTTTTTCATTTGTGCGAGGGGTGAGGTAGGCCGCCGCCATTGAATAGTCATCAGTCTGCAGGAGAGCAGTATGCAAGTCGTTCAAGATACGCACAGCAAGGCCATCGGTTATCTGTTGTGGATTTTCGGTTTTCTCGGAGCCCATCGTTTTTATTACGGCAAGCCGGTGACCGGCACCCTGTGGTTCTTCACTTTTGGCTTGCTGGGGATTGGCTGGATCATCGACTTGTTTCTGATCCCGTCGATGGATCGCGAGGCGGATTTACGCTTTAACGCCGGCCCCTTGGATTACAACCTGGCGTGGATTTTATTGGTGTTTCTCGGGCTGTTTGGTGTGCACCGGATGTATCAGGGCAAGTGGATCAGCGGGATTCTGTACTTGTTTACCGGCGGCTTTTTTCTGCTCGGTGTGCTCTATGACTTTTGGACGCTGAACGATCAGGTTTCGGTCGGCAATGCCGAGAGTTCGCGCTTGGCGTTGTAAGTCGGCAGTCAGCAAGACACAGCTGTTGTCTTCAGCAATCAGGCCCGCCCATTGGCGGGCCTTTCTGTTATGGAGGCTTTACCAGGCCGTTGAAAAATGTAGCGAGCGACGGCTAGGCAAGGCGAAATCAGCCGAAAAAGCGCAGTTTACTGGTCGTAAATGAGCATTTTGAGGCTGATTTCAACGCGGCATAGCCTAGCGCAGTAGTTTTTCAGCGGCCCGTTAACCTTGGAAGCTGATACGGCCATCCACCAAGGTGTAACGCACGGCTCCCGGCAAGCAGTGGCCGATAAAGGGGCAGTTGGCGCCTTTCGATAACCAGCGCTCGCCGGCCAGGGTCGAGCCTTGTGGGTCGAACAGCAGCAGGTCTGCGGGGGCGCCTACCGCCAAGCGGCCGACCGGCAGGCGCAGGGCCTTGGCGGGTCCGGCACTGAGGCGGGCAAGCAGGGTGGGCAGGTCGAGCAGGCCATCCTGGACCAGGGTCATGGCCAGCGGCAGCAGCAACTCAACGCTGCTGATGCCCGGTTCGGTGGCGGCGAAGGGTGCCAGTTTGGCATCCGCTTCGTGGGGTTGGTGATGGCTGGCGATGGCCTTGATCACCCCGGACTTAACCGCTGCACGCAAGCCGTCGCGATCAGCATGGGTGCGCAGCGGTGGCTGCACATGATAGAGGCTGGAAAACTCGCTCAGTGCCTCATCGGTCAGAATCAGCTGATACAACGCCACGTCGGCGGTTACCGGCAGACCGCGCGCCTGGGCCTCGGCGATCATCTGCGCACCGCGCGCCGTGCTGAGTTGGCTAAAATGCGCGCGTACCCCGGATTGCTCCACCAGCAGCAGGTCGCGGGCCAGGGCGACGGTCTCGGCGCTCTCGGGGATGCCGGCCAGGCCAAGGAAGCTGGCGGTCGGGCCTTCGTGGGCAATGCCGCCGGCCGCGAGGTCGCGGTCCTGGGAGTGGAAAATCACCGTCAGATTGAACGTGGCGGCGTACTCCAGCGCCCGGCAGAGGGTGCGGTTGTTGCTGAAGCTCTGCAGGCCATTGCCGAAGGCCACGCAGCCGGCGTCGCGCAGCGCCACCAGTTCGGCGAGCTGTTCGCCTTCGAGGTTTTTGCTCAGGGCGCCGATCGGAAAGACTTTGCAATGCCCGGCTTCGCGGGCACGATCGAGGATCAGTTCGGCCACTGCCGAGGTGTCCAGCACCGGCTTGGTCAGCGGCGGGCAGCACAGGCTGGTGACACCGCCGGCCGCCGCAGCGAGGGTTTCGCTGGCGATTGAGCCCTTGCGGCTGTAGCCCGGTTCGCGCAGGGCCACGGCCAGGTCGACCAGCCCTGGGCTGGCCACCAAACCCTTGGCGTCAATGCTGCGTTCCGCGACAAAGCCGCTCGGCGCTTGACCGAAGGCGGCGATCTTGCCGCCCTCCAAAAACAGGTCGGTGATCTGATCCAGGCCGCTGGCCGGATCTATCACCCGCGCGCCGATGATATGAGTACGCATCAGTGCTGCTCCTCGCGGTCTTGATTCAGTTGGCGCTGGGCAGCTTGCCCACTCATTGCCATCGACAGCACGGCCATGCGAATCGCGATGCCGTAGGTGACCTGATTGAGAATCACCGATTGCGGCCCGTCGGCGACGGCCGACTCAATTTCCACCCCGCGATTGATCGGCCCTGGGTGCATCACCAGCGCATCCGGCTTGGCCAGTGCCAAACGTTGGGTGGTCAGGCCGTAGGTGCGGTAAAACTCCCCGGCGCTCGGCAGCAGACCGCCGTGCATGCGTTCGGTTTGCAGGCGCAGCATGATGATGACGTCGACATCCTTGAGGCCTTCGGCCAGGTCGGTGTACACGCTGACGCCGTATTGTTCGATGCCGACTGGCAGCAGGGTTTTCGGCGCAATCACGCGAATATCCGGGCAGCCAAGGGTTTTCAGCGCCAGCATGTTGGAGCGCGCCACTCGCGAATGGAGGATGTCGCCGACAATCGCCACCGAGAGGTTTTCGAAGCCGCCTTTGTGGCGGCGGATGGTCAGCATGTCGAGCATGCCTTGGGTCGGGTGCGCGTGGCGGCCGTCACCGCCGTTGATGATGGCGACGTTGGGGCAGACGTGCTCGGCAATAAAGTGCGCGGCGCCAGAATCGCCATGGCGAACCACGAACATGTCGGCGGCCATGGCCTCAAGGTTGCGCAGGGTGTCGAGCAGGGTTTCGCCCTTGCTGGTCGAGGAGGTCGACACATTCAGGGTGATAACGTCGGCCGACAGCCGCTGAGCGGCCAGCTCGAAGGTGGTGCGGGTGCGGGTGGAGTTCTCGAAGAACACATTGCAGACGGTCTTGCCGCGCAGCAGCGGGACTTTTTTCACGGCGCGGGCGCCGACTTCGAGAAAAGAGTCGGCAGTGTCGAGGATTTCCGTTAGTAACTCGCGGGATAACCCGTCAATCGAGAGGAAGTGGCGCAGTTGGCCCAGGTCATTGAGTTGCAGCGGGCGCTTAGCGGCAGTCGGCGTCATCGCGATGGGTCTCAGTTGGGGGCAATAGTCTGGCGTACGAGCGTGAGCGGGGCTGGCCCGAGCAATTTTACCCGCTCGGTGGCGGCGAGCGACAGGCTGGCGCCGACCACGTCGGGGCGAATCGGCAATTCGCCGGCGTTCAGGTCCAGTAGGCAGACCAGGGTTACGCTGGCCGGGCGGCCGTAGTCGAACAGTTCATTGAGGGCGGCGCGAATGGTGCGGCCACTCATCAGTACGTCATCAATCAGCACTAAATGCTGACCTTCAATCTCAAACGGCAGTGCCGAGGGGCGTACCTGTGGGTGCAGGCCGCTTTGGCTGAAATCGTCGCGGTAGAACGAAACGTCCAGGGTGCCTAGTGGCGCCTGCAGGCCGAGGTGTTGCAACAGCGCCTCGGCAACCCAGATGCCACCGGTGCGAATGCCGATAAAGCGCGGTTCGCTGATCTGCCGTTGCTGTAGGTGCGCTGTGAGGGCTGCGGCCATTTGCGGCAGCAGTGTTGCGGGGTCGGGCAGGTTCATTGGCGCTCCTCGTTGGCCTTGTTCTCGCCGTAGGTGGCGAGCCAGCTTTCCAGCAGCAGCGCGGCGGCGAGCGCATCGACCGGATTGTCACGGTAACTGCCGCGCTGGCCTTCGCTTAGACGTTGGCCCTTGGCCTCGTAGGTGGTCAGGCGTTCATCCTGCATGTGCACGGGTAGGTTGTAGCGACCATTCAGGCGGCGGGCGAACTTCTCGGCACGCTCGCTCATGGCGCTCGGCGTGCCATCCATGTTCAGCGGCAGGCCGACCACTATGGCGTCGGGTTGCCATTCACGGATCAGCGCTTCGACTTTTTGCCAGTCGGGCACGCCATTTTGTGCCTTGAGAATGCACAGTTCGCGGGCCTGACCGGTGATGAGCTGGCCAACCGCGACGCCGATTTGTTTGGTGCCGTAGTCAAAGCCCAGCAGTAATCTCGGTTCTGCGGCCATTAGGCGTGGCCCACTTGGTTGCTCAGCAGGCTGAGGTTGACCCCCAGGCTGGCGGCGGCCGCGGCCAGCCGTTGTTCGGCGGGTAAGTCGAACAGAATCTGTGGGTCGGCCGGGCAGGTCAGCCAGGCATTGGCGGCCAGCTCGGCCTCCAGTTGACCGGCGTCCCAGCCGGCATAACCGAGGGCGATCAGGTGCTGGCGGGGGCCATGGCCTTGGGCGATGGCGAACAACACGTCTTGCGAGGTCGAGAGCCCGAGCGGGCCCAGCTCCAGGGTGGCCTGAAATTGCTGGCCGCTGGGGTGTAGCACGAAGCCGCGTTCGGTCTGGACAGGCCCGCCGGAGAAAATCGGCAGGTCCTGGCAGGTACTGCTTGGTTCAAGCTCGGGGTTTAGTTGTTCAATAACATCGGCCAGACTCAGGCCGCTGGGCCGATTGATGATCAGCCCCATGGCGCCGCCGGCATTGTGCTCGACCACATAGGTTACGGTCTGCGCAAAGCTCGGATCGCTCATGTGCGGCATGGCAATCAGGAAATGGTGTTTGAGGTAGCTTGGGCTGGCATCTTTCATGGGCATAGTGTGTCGCTCGCGGGGCGCGCTGACAAGCCAGCTCACTGGCTGGAGAGGTGATCGCTGCGGTCAAAACGCCAGGTGCGGATGATTTCCAGACGGTCAAACTCGGCCAGGTCTTTATTGAATGGGGCGAAGGGGGCTGCGAGGCGAACGATGCGCAGGGCGGCTTGATCGAGGGTGTCTTGACCGGACGACTCAAGCAGCTGGACTTCGTAAAGGCTGCCATCCCGGTTGATCGAAACCAGTAGGCGCAGGCTACCGTAGATGCGCTGTCGGCGGGCGTCGTCGGGGTAATTGAGGTTGCCGATGCGTTCGACCTTTTTGCGCCATTCCTCTTTATACCAAGCGCCTTTGTCGCGCATGGTGGAGGCGGCGTTGAGGCGCTGGATTTTCGGTCGTTTGGCGTAGAGCTGCTGCTCTTGTGCCAGCTGGGCTTCGAGGCTGGCAATTTCGCTCGACAGCTGACTGCTATCAAATACTGGGGCCGGACGGGATTGCTCTTCGGGCTTGGCCCGTGCGCTCTTGGCTGGGGTCTTTTCGGTTTGCGGGGCTTTGGTCGCGACCGCAGCTTTCGGCGCTTCTTTTTTGCGGGTGCTGGCTGGTGGCGCGGCGGGCGGGGTAACCCGCTTGACTTGGGTGTCCTGGAACAGCGCGCGCTCAGTGGTCTTTGGCGCGGCTTTTTTGTCTAGAGTGCCGCTGCCTTGCTGGTTGTCCTGGGCAAGATAATCCGCCTGCTTGGGTTTCTCGGCGCTTTTAAAGGTCGATAGGGTGATTTCCAGGGTTTTACTGATTTGCCCGGGTTCGGCCAGACTAAAGCTCAGGCCGAGAATCAGCGCCACATGCAGGGCGGCGGCCAAAAACAGCGTAAAGCCCAGCCTGTCCGCCGGACGTACGCCGGCGGCAACAAACGGGGTGGGTTGGCTAGCAGTTTTCATAGTGCGGCGCGACGCTCGGGCAGCTCGGGGCGTTCAAAGTTGCGCGCAGTCTGCCCAGCGTCAGAATAAAAGTCTATGAAGCACTGCGCGCTGTGAGCTGTTCGGCGATCGCTTGCATCAGCTGTTCGGCGATGCGGGTACCGAAGGCATTGTCGATTTCGCGAATGCAGGTGGGGCTGGTGACGTTGATTTCGGTGAGGTAATCGCCAATCACGTCCAGGCCGACAAACAGCAAGCCTTTCTCACGCAGGGTGGGACCGACTTGGGCTGCAATCCAGCGGTCACGCTCGGTCAAAGGACGGGCCTCGCCGCGTCCGCCGGCGGCCAGATTGCCGCGGGTTTCGCCGGCCGCCGGAATGCGCGCCAGGCAGTAAGGAATGGGTTCGCCGTTGATCATCAGGATGCGTTTGTCGCCGTCTTTAATCGCCGGTATATAGCCCTGCGCCATGATCTGCTGGGTGCCGTGGGCGGTTAAAGTCTCAAGAATGACCGAGAGATTTGGGTCGCCTTCGCGATGCCGAAAGATCGACGCTCCGCCCATGCCATCCAGCGGTTTGAGAATGATGTCACGCTGCTCAGCGGCAAACTCGCGCAGAATGTCGGCCCGGCGACTGACCACTGTCGGCGGCGTGCACTGCGGAAATAACGTGGCAAACAGCTTCTCGTTACAGTCGCGCAGACTTTGTGGGCGATTGACCACCAGTACGCCGGCTTGTTCGGCTTGCTCAAGCAGGTAGGTTGAGTAGACAAACTCGTTGTCGAAGGGCGGGTCTTTACGCATCAGGATGACATCAAGCTCGCTAAGGGCGATGTCCTGCTCGTCTTGCAGTTCGAACCAGTGCTGGGGATCTTCGAATACTTGTAGTGGGCGAATGCGGGCGCGGGCGATGCTGGCTTTCTGGTAAAGGTCTTGTTGTTCCATATAGAACAGTGACCAGCCACGGGCCTGCGCTGCCAGTAGCATGGCCAGCGAGCTGTCCTTTTTGAAGGCGATGCCCGCAATTGGATCCATGACGATTCCGAGGCGTATGCCCATGGTTGATACTCCGCATTAAAATCGGCAGCGCTAAGCTGGCGTGGCTAAACTACAAGGCTTAAGGGTGGCGTGAGCGCGGTTTGCGGTCAAGGCGCGCGTTGTGCTCCTGGGGTTATAGATTGCGTTGGGAGAGTGTGCTAAAAAGGCCAGACGATTTGGGTGTAGCCCGTCGGTGACAGGGCCTTTAGCGCACTGGTAGAAAGCAAAAATAACGACTCACCGAAGCGATGGTAGGGCAAACATGGAACAGCATTCCGAAGGCTTGAGGGTGATGGTAATCGACGACTCGAAGACGATTCGTCGCACCGCCGAAACCTTACTGAAGAAAGTCGGTTGTAATGTCATTACGGCAGTCGATGGTTTTGATGCGCTGGCGAAAATTGCCGATACGCATCCCAGCATCATTTTCGTCGACATCATGATGCCGCGGCTCGATGGTTATCAAACCTGCGCCCTGATCAAGAACAACAGCGAATTTAAATCTACCCCGGTTATCATGCTGTCCTCAAAGGATGGTTTATTTGATAAGGCCAAGGGTCGTATCGTCGGTTCTGATCAGTACCTCACCAAGCCCTTCAGTAAAGAAGAGTTGCTTGGGGCGATAAAGACCCATGTGCCAGACTTTGTTCCGGTGGAACAAGCTTCTTGATGCCCAGCTGCCAGGCTGGTGATATCTATTGCGTATGGGGAACACCATGGCTCGTATTTTAATTGTTGATGACTCTCCGACCGAAATGTACAAGTTGACGGCAATGCTCGAAAAGCATGGCCATCAGGTACTGAAGGCGGAAAACGGTGCAGATGGCGTTGCTTTAGCGCGCCAAGAAAAGCCCGATGCAGTATTGATGGATATCGTTATGCCGGGTCTGAATGGTTTTCAGGCGACTCGTCAGTTGACCAAAGATGCAGACACCAGCCACATTCCGGTGATCATCGTGACCACCAAAGATCAGGAAACTGACAAGGTGTGGGGCAAGCGCCAGGGCGCCAAGGACTATCTGACCAAGCCGGTTGATGAAGCTACCTTGCTGAAAACGTTGAATGCGGTGCTGGCCGGTTAATGCTCTGCTGTTTGTAACCCCATAATAATAAGACCAAGGTCGACATGTCTGACGTCCAATCCCCTTTTCAGCTTCTGTTTGACCTCGATCAGCGTTGCCGGCGCCTGGCTGCCGGCTTGCCGTCGCAGAAAGAAGCGATACAGACATGGAGCGGCATTGGCTTCCGCATGGGCGAGCGCTTGTTTGTGGCGCCCATGGGCGAGATCGGCGAGGTCTTGCATGAGCCGCGTTATACCTTGTTGCCTGGCGTGAAAAGCTGGGTCAAGGGCGTGGCCAACGTGCGCGGTCGGTTATTGCCAATCATGGATTTATGCGCCTTCTTCGGTGGTGAGTTATCACCACTGCGCAAGAAGCGTCGCGTGTTGATTGTGGATCATCAAGAGATCTTCGCCGGGCTAACGGTCGACGAGGTCTTTGGCATGCAGCATTTTCCGGTGAGCGCCTTTTCCGAGCAGTTACCACCGCTCGAGGCGAGCATTCAGCCCTTCATTCATGGCGTTTTTCAACGTGAACAGCCTTGGTTGGTGTTCAGTTCGCATGCGCTGGCGCAGGATCAGGGGTTTCTTGATGTGGCGTTTTAAAGCAGTTTCGGTTGGGTCAGCATTGCTGGCCTTTTGGCGTTACATAGGAATCGTAGTGCGGTCGGTCCGGGCGGGGGCCTAACAATGAAAAAACTAAATGCAGGCAATTTTTTAGCGGGTGTGCGCAGTAGCACGATGATTGCGGGGCTGTTTATTGTCCTGATTGTCGCGATCGTGTTGCTGTTCGTGAACTTTGCGTACCTCAACACCCAGGCAGGTTACGACAAGCAGTACATCAGTAACGCCGGCGAGCTGCGGGTTCTGTCGCAACGTATCGCTAAGGCGGCGACTGAAGCTGCGGCCGGTAAGGCCGAGGCCTTTGCCTTGCTGAAAGATGCGCGTAATGACTACGCCAAGCGTTGGGATCAGCTGGTTAAAGGTGATGAGACCACCGGTTTGCCATCCGCCCCAGAGTCCGTGCAAACGGATATGGCGGCCGTGCAAAAAGAGTGGGACAGCATGCGGCAAAACGCCGATGCCATCTTGGCCAGCGAGCAAACGGTATTGTCCTTGCATCAGGTAGCGGCAACGCTGGCGGAAACTATTCCGCAGCTGCAGGTTGAGTACGATGAAGTTGTCGAGATTTTGCTGCAAAGCAAAGCACCGGCGATTCAGGTGTCCGTAGCTCAGCGTCAATCACTGTTGGCTGAGCGGATTCTCGGCTCGGTAAACAAGGTTCTGACCGGTGACGAAGATTCGGTACAAGCCGCCGACATGTTTGGTCGTGACGCCAGCCTGTTTGGTCGGGTATTGAGCGCAATGCTGGAAGGCAATGCGGCCATGGAAGTATCCATGGTGACCGACAAAGAAGCCTTGGATCGTCTGGCAGAAATTTCCGAGTTGTTCCAGTTCGTATCGGGCTCGGTAGATGAAATTCTGGAAACCTCGCCTGAGTTGTTCCAGGTTCGCGAATCGGCTGGCAGCATTTTCAGCGGCTCGCAAATGCTCTTGGATAGCGCTTCGCAGCTAACCGTTAGCTTTGAAAACCTGGCCGCCGGACGTGCGGCGAACACCTTGGCTGGTTATGTGCTGGGCGCCTTGGCGCTGGCGGCAATTATCCTGATCGGCTTGGTCATGGTGCGTGAAACTAACCGTCGTCTGGCCAAAACGGCTGAGAAGAACGAGCGTAACCAAGTCGCCATTATGCGTCTGCTGGATGAAATCGGTGACCTTGCTGACGGTGACTTGACCGTGTCGGCGACGGTAACCGAGGATTTCACCGGTGCCATTGCTGACTCCATCAACTACTCGATTGACCAGTTGCGCGACCTGGTAGAAACCATTAACCAGACAGCCGTGCAGGTAGCTGGTGCCGCTCAAGAGACTCAGGCAACGGCGATGCACCTGGCCGAAGCTTCCGAGCACCAAGCCCAGGAAATCGCCGGGGCATCGGCAGCCATCAACGAAATGGCCGTGTCGATTGACCAAGTATCGGCGAACGCCTCGGAGTCCTCTGCGGTAGCAGAGCGTTCGGTGGCCATCGCCAACAAGGGTAACGAGGTGGTGCACAACACCATCACCGGCATGGATAACATCCGTGAGCAGATCCAAGACACCTCGAAGCGGATCAAGCGCCTCGGTGAGTCGTCTCAGGAGATTGGTGACATCGTTAGCTTGATTAACGACATTGCCGACCAAACCAACATTCTGGCCCTGAACGCCGCGATCCAGGCCTCGATGGCTGGTGATGCCGGCCGAGGCTTCGCCGTGGTAGCGGACGAAGTACAGCGACTGGCTGAACGTTCATCGGCGGCCACCAAGCAGATCGAGGCGCTGGTAAAAACCATTCAGGCGGATACCAACGAAGCGGTAATTTCCATGGAGCAAACCACTTCCGAAGTGGTTCGCGGTGCGCGTTTGGCGCAGGACGCCGGGGTTTCCCTGGAAGAGATTGAAAAGGTATCCAAGACCCTCGCGGCCTTGATCCAGAACATCTCTAACGCCGCTCGCCAACAGGCATCGTCGGCGGGTCATATTTCCAACACGATGAACGTGATTCAGGAAATTACCTCGCAAACCTCATCCGGCACCACGGCCACGGCGCGAAGCATTGGTAATTTGGCGAAAATGGCCAGTGAAATGCGTAAGTCGGTTTCCGGCTTTACGCTGCCGCAATCTCCAGACCAAGCCTAAGCAAGGGAGCGCGGCGACAGCTAATGTCGCCGCCTAATGGCCATGAGCGAGGGCAGCGCGATGCAGCCAGACGGTGTCTGGGCTCTAAAGCCTGTGATAGAAATGTCCGCGGCAGAGTTTCATGTCTGGCAGGCATTACTGGAAGAGCGCACCGGGCTGGTAATTAACGAGCAGCGTCGGGCATTTCTGCAAACTAATTTAAGTGCGCGGATGCGTGAGTTGGGTGTTGTTGGTTACGCCAATTATTTCCGGCAGGTAACCGATGGGCCAAGCGGCGCAGTCGAATGGTCAACCTTGCTTGATCGCTTGACGGTGCAGGAGACGCGTTTTTTTCGTCATCAACCGTCGTTCGATTTGCTTGAACGTTATTTGGCTGAGCGTTTGCTGCAGGGACCAATGAGTAGCCCTTGGTCGCTTTGGAGTGTCGGTTGCTCCAGCGGTGAGGAACCCTACTCAATGGCGATCAGCGCCGCTCAGGTACTGCGCGAAACCGCGCAACCTGAGTATTTTGGTGTGACGGGCACGGATATTAGCCTGAGCGTGCTGGGCAAGGCGCGCGAGGGACTGTATGCCGCGCGTAAGTTAGAGCAGATGAATACTGAGCTGCGCGAGCGCTATTTTCTCGCGCAGGATGATGGCCGCTACAAAGTTGTACCGAGTCTGGCTGCGCAAGTGTGCTGCGCCCGACTCAATGTGTTGGAACTGGCGAAAGCGCCGATGTCCGGTATGGACGTAATTTTCTGTCAGAACTTGCTGATTTATTTTCGTCGCTGGCGCCGCCGCGAGATCCTTAATCGTCTAGCTGAACGCTTGGCGCCGGGTGGTCTGCTGGTGGTGGGAGTCGGTGAAATAGTCGGTTGGCAGCACCCGGAGCTGCAACCGGTGGCGGACGAGCAAGTGCTGGCATTTACCCGGAACAGTTTATGAGCGGAGTCGTTATGGGTGATCGGCACGACTATGTCGCTCTTGAGTGGGTTAAAGGCGAGATCGCCGAAACCCTGAAGCAGGCGCGGCAATCCCTTGAGGCATTCGTCGAGAATCCGCAGGATTTGACCCGCATGCGTTTCTGTCTGACCTATCTGCACCAGGTCCAAGGCACTCTGCAAATGGTGGAGTTCTATGGCGCTGCGCTGCTGGCGGAGGAGATGGAACATCTCGCCCAGGCGCTGCTGGAAAGCCGGGTAAGCAATCAGACCGAAGCTCTCGAAGTGCTGATGCAGGCAATCCTGCAGTTGCCGGTTTATCTTGACCGGACCCAGAGCGCCCGTCGCGACCTGCCGATGGTGGTGCTGCCGCTGTTAAACGACCTGCGCGCCTCGCGCGGGGAAAAATTCCTCTCTGAAACCAGTCTGTTTTTGCCAGACCTGGCTAATCAGTTGCCAGCGCTGTCCCATGAATCCTTAGCGCAGTTACGCACCGCCGAATTACCGGTGCTGTTGCGTAAATTGCGGCAGATGCTGCAGATGGCCCTGGTCGGGGTGATCCGCAATCAGGATCTGGCGACCAATCTGGGCTATATGGCGCGGGTCTTTGCCCGCCTCGAGACCCTCTGCAAAGACGCCCCGCTCGGCCCTTTGTGGCAAATGGCTTCGGGCATTATTGAAGGCCTGGCCAACGGCAGCGTGGTTAATGGCACTTCGGTGCGCACCTTGCTGCGTCAGGTCGATAAAGAACTCAAGCGTCTGGTTGAGCAAGGTGCCGACGGGATTAACCAGGCCGCGCCGGAAGACCTGGCCAAAAACCTGCTGTTCTATATAGCCAAGGCCGCCACCCAGTCACCGCGTATTCGTGTACTGAAAGAGCGTTATCGTCTTGATGACGCCTTGCCGGATACCGATGTAGTCGATCAGGAACGTGCCCGTCTGGCTGGCCCTGATCGAGATGCCATGCGTTCGGTGGTGGCAGCGCTCTGCGAAGAGTTGGTGCGGGTCAAAGACAGCCTCGATTTGTTCGTGCGCAGTGACCGCCAGCAGGTCACTGAGTTGGAAGCCTTGATGGCGCCGCTCAAGCAGATCGCCGACACCCTGGCGGTGCTGGGTTTTGGCCAGCCGCGCAAGGTGATAGTCGATCAAATCGATGTGGTCCATAGCTTGTCGATTGGCAGCGTTCAGCCAAGCGATGCGGTGTTGATGGATGTCGCCGGCGCCTTGCTGTATGTCGAAGCTACGCTGGCTGGCATGGTCGGGCCGGCGGAGGACGGCAGTCATCAGCAGAGTCATCTGCCGACTACCGATGTGGCGCAAATCCATCAGCTAGTCATTAAAGAAGCGCGCACTGGGCTTGAGCAGGCCAAAGACGCCATCATCGAGTTTATCGCCTCGCAATGGGATCACGAACACCTGGCCCGTGTTCCTGAGTTGTTGACGCAGGTACGTGGCGGCCTAGCGATGATCCCATTGGTGCGGGCCGCAGACCTGTTGCGGGCCTGCAATCTCTATATTCAAGAGCAGTTGTTGGTCCGCAAAGCGGTGCCTAACTGGCAAGATCTCGACACCCTGGCCGACGCCATTACCAGTGTCGAATACTACCTGGAGCGTCTGTCGGAAGATCATGCCGCACAAGGTGATTTGATTCTCGATGTCGCCGAGGAAAGCCTCGAGGCCTTGGGTTATCCGCTGAAAGAAAAACCGTCAATTCTCGATTGGCCCGCCGAGCGCACGGCACCGGCGCCGCTGGACGATCCGCTGCACGAAATTGAAGTGCTGGCCGATGAGCCGGCTGTTGAACTCTTGCTCGAATTGCCCGCTGACGAGCTGCCGGACGCGCTTAGTGCAGCGTCAGAAAACACTGATCTGAGTTTTGAGCTACTTCCCGAGTTTCTCGAACCGGTAACTGACGATGCTGAGTTGCTGCTCGATGAGCCGCAGCTGTTGGACTTCGAAGTCGCCGAGCAAGAGACTGACAACATTGAGTTCAGCTTGCCTGAGTCTGGCGATTGGTTGCCGCCTGCAGCGATTGAGTCGGTAGAGCTGGATGAACTCACCGAACCGCAAGAGTTCGAGCTGTTGCCTGTTGCGGAGAGTAGTTTTGATCTCGACGAATTGAGCCTCGATGACAGTCCTGCGCATTGGAATGCCGCAGAACTGGCCGAGTTAGATTTGCCCGAAGTGGATCTGCCCAGCGCCCCGCTAGAGCCTGAGTTGAGTGCGCCAGTCGAGCCGAAAGCCATGTCGATGGCTGACGTGATGGCCGCGCCCGTGCAAGCGACCAATCCTCCTGCGCAAAATGTGCCGCCAAGCTTGTTACCACCGCCAGCCGATGAAGAGCCGGTCGATGACGAGCTGCTGGAAGTCTTCGTTGAAGAAGCCGGCGAAGTGCTGGAAACCATTGCCGAATATTTGCCGCAATGGCGGGCCGACACCCAGAATAAAGACGCGCTAAGTGAGATTCGTCGCGCCTTCCACACGCTCAAAGGCAGTGGTCGGATGGTGCGCGCCCTGGTGATTGGCGAGTTGGCCTGGTCGATTGAAAACCTGCTTAATCGGGTTCTTGAGCGCAGCGTGCAGCCCGGTGACGCCGTACAGCAGGTGATCGCTGATGTGGTCGAGTTACTGCCTGAGCTGGTCGATGAGTATGCAGGCAAGGCGCAACGTCAGCGCGATGATGTCGATCTACTGGCCGCAACCGCCCATGCCATCGCCAAAGGCCAACTACCGGCTAGCGCGCCGACTGAGGCTGACGCCACGGAGGAATTGCTCAGCGAGGCAAATGAGGATTTGCCGCTAACCGCGCCAGTAATCGCCGCCGCTGAAGACACGTTGGACGAGCAACTGCTCGAGATCTTTCGTAATGAAGCCGAAACCCACCTCGATACTTTGGTGGCGTTTCTGGCCGATTGCGCACAACTGTTGCCGCAGCCGGTCACCGACGATTTACAGCGGGCTCTGCATACGCTTAAAGGCAGTGCCTATATGGCGGGCATTCTGCCTATCGCCGAAATTGCCGCACCCTTGGAAAAACTGGTTAAAGAGTGCAAGTCCCATCTGATTCCAATGGACTTGGCTGAGGCTGAGTTGCTCAGCAGTGGCGAACAGCTGTTCCGCTTGGGCCTTGAACAGCTTGAAAGCCAACCCTTGGCGCCGATTGCCGGTGCCCAGGAGTTCGTCGCGCGGGTCCAGGCGCTGCATCAAGAGCGCTTGGCGGCGGCAGAAAACTTGCGCCAAGGTGAGTCGGGCGAGAGTCGCGATCCGCAGCTGATTAATATCTTCCTCGCAGAAGGCATGGATATTCTGCTGGATGCCGAAGACCTGCTGCGCCGCTGGCGCGAGCATCCATCCGAGCAACAAGAACTCGGCGCTCTGCTCGGTGAACTAAACACCCTTGAGCGCGGCGCGCAGATGGCCGAGCTGGGGCAAATTGAGCAGATTTGTCAGGCCCTGGTGGAGGTTTACGGCGCCGCGCAAGAGGGTCGCCTGGCCGTCAGCGAACAGTTCTTCGATGGTGCAGAAAATGCCCACGAAGCCCTAGTGCATATGATGGATCAGGTCGCCGCAGGTCTGCAGGTGAGTGTGCAGCCCGAGCCGCTCGCCGCGCTCAAGCTGTTGCTGACGCAAACCTTGCAGCCCGAGACCTTGGCATTGCTCGAGTCGCCTGAACTGGGCGGACTCGAAGTACTTGAACTGGACGCCGAGCAGACGCCAGCTGAGCTAACCGAGTTGCAGCCGCAAGTGGCTGAGGAAGGCTTGGCGGAAGCTGAGCTAAGTGCTGAGCCTGAGTTTGATAGCGCCGATTTTGAGTCGCTGATTGACGCCGAGGTCACTGAGTCGTCGGTCGACAGCATTGCACCGCTAGAAGCTACGCCAGCACCAGTTCATGTGCCGGCGGAAGCTTTTCTGGATGAGGAAATGGTCGCCATTTTCCTCGAAGAAGCCGTGGATCTGCTGGAAAGCGCCAGCCAGTCGCTTGAGCGTTGGTTGCTTGAGCCGGAAAATCAGCGCGCCTTGTCGTCGCTGCTGCGCGACTTGCACACCCTCAAAGGTGGCGCGCGGATGGCCGAAATTCGTCCTATTGGCGATTTGGCCCATGAGCTGGAATCCCTTTATGAAGGCCTGGTTGATCGCCGTTACAGTTTCTCGCCGGCGTTAACTGGCTTGTTGCAGCAGAGCCATGACCGTTTGGCGGTATTGCTTGAGGAGCTGCAGGCCCAGCGGCCGATGGTCGAGCCTCTCGAGCTTATCGAAGCGATCCGCAATTTCCGGCAAACCGGTAGCACCCAAGGCTTGCCAGCGCTGACTGCCGCGCAACCATCTGCCGCCGAAGCCGAAGCCGAAGCCGAAGCCGAAGCCGAAGCCGAAGCCGAAGCCGAAGCCGAGCAGCAGGCTGCTGAGCAGCTGGATGATGAGTCCATCGAGCTTATTGATCTAGAAATTCCAGAGCTTAGTGCGCTTGCCGACGAGGCTGTGGCTGAAGACGACTTGTCGTTCGAGTTGCCAGCCATTGACCTTGAGACCGTCGCCGAAGCCATTGAAATTGAAGACTCAGCCCTCGATTTTGCGCTGCCAGAGCTTGAAGACACCGAGCTGCTGGTTGCTGAAACAGAGGCCGATATCGAGCCACTGTTAAGCGACGAGCAAGCCGCGATTGAGTCCATGCTCGAGCCAGTTGTCGATGAAGTTCTGGCCGTAGAGCTCGACGCCCCAGCGTTGGACGCCCTCGCTGAACCGCTGGGCATTGATGAAGAGTTACCGGCGAGTGAAGCCGCCGAGCCTGAGTTGATCGACGAAGTTGAAGTTGAAACCGCCCCAGTCACTGCGCAAGCGCTGGTCGAGGATGAGCGCGATCCGGAGTTGGTCGAAATATTCCTCGAGGAAGGTTTCGACATCGTCGACAGCTCGTCGGCGTCCTTGCAGCGCTGGATGGACGATGTTAATAACAGCCTTGAGTTGGAAGCCTTGCAGCGCGATTTGCACACCCTCAAGGGTGGCGCGCGGATGGCTGAAATTCGTGAGATCGGTGATCTCGCCCATGAGCTGGAATTTCTTTATGAAGGCCTGGGCGATGGCCGCCTGCGCGCCAGCCCTGAGCTGTTTAATTTGCTGCAGAGCTGCCATGACCGGCTCGCGCAGATGCTTGAGGCGGTGCGTGACAAACAAGAAGTGCCATCCGGCACGGACTTGATTGAAACCATTCAGCGGTTTCGCGCCAACCCCGAGCAGCACCTGAGCATCCCTGCCAGCGTGCATTTAAAAGCGGTGGTTGAAGAGCACGACGACAGTCCGGAAGCCGACATTCTCGATATTTTTCTGGAAGAAGCCGACGACCTGCTGGAAGGCCTGGAAAGCGCTGCCGGACGGCTGGAAAGTTCTGACGACGATGCCGCTCCGATTGGCGATATGCTGCGGATTTTGCACACCCTCAAAGGCGGTGCGCGCCTGGCTGGGCAGAAACGTCTCGGCGACTTGAGTCATGACCTCGAGCAACATTTAAGCGAGGCGCAGCAGCAAGGCGCGCCTTGGCCAGAAAGCCTGTTCGTCGATGTGCAGTCGGGTTTCGAGGGTTTGCAGGTCGAAATCGAGCAATTGCGTCAGCAGCTTTATAGCAGCAGTGAGGCGGCGCCTGTTACGCCAGCGGCTGCAACGAGTCTCGAAGAGATCGAAGCTCCGGCCAGCGTCTCGGTGCCACGTGCCGAGCTTAGCCTGCCGATCATCGCCGCCAGCGCCATGCCGGCCAAAGTCGAAGTGGCCAAGGTCTTGCCCTTTGTGCGGCGCGCCCAAGAAGCGGCGCTGGAAGCCGCATCCCGGCGGGCTCCGCAAGAGTTGGTCAAGGTGCCGGCCGATCTGCTCGAAGGCCTGGTTAACCTGGCGGGGGAGACGTCGATTTTCCGCGGTCGTGTCGAGCAGCAGGTCAGCGATGTCAGCTTCACCCTCGGTGAAATGGAAGCCACCATCGACCGGGTGCGCGATCAGTTGCGTCGTCTCGATACCGAAACCCAGGCGCAGATTCTCAGCCGTTATCAGGAAGAAGCCGAGCGGGTCGGTTATGAAGATTTTGACCCGTTGGAAATGGACCGTCACTCGCAGCTACAACAGCTGTCGCGGGCGCTGTTCGAGTCGGCCTCCGACTTGCTCGACCTGAAGGAAACCCTGGCCGCGCGGAACCGCGATGCGGAAACCCTGTTGTTGCAACAGGCGCGGGTCAACACCGAATTGCAGGAAGGCCTGATGCGCACCCGCATGGTGCCTTTTGACCGGCTGGTGCCACGGCTGAGGCGCATCGTGCGCCAAGTGGCCGGCGAGCTGAACAAACAAGTCGATTTCGTCGTCGGTAATGCTGACGGTGAAATGGACCGGGCCGTGCTGGAGCGTATCGTTGCGCCGCTGGAGCATATGCTGCGCAACGCGGTCGACCACGGCATCGAGTCGGCTGAAGTGCGCCGTGCTGCGGGCAAATCTGAGGTCGGCAATATTCGTTTGACCCTCGGTCGTGAGGGTGGCGATATTCTGCTGACCCTAGCTGATGACGGCGGCGGTATTCGCCTCGAAGCGGTACGCCGTAAAGCCATCGAGCGCGGCATGCTGGATGCAGATTCAGACTTGTCCGATCACGAAGTCTTGCAGTTTATTCTCGAGGCCGGCTTCAGTACGGCGGAGAAGGTCACGCAGATTTCCGGGCGTGGCGTCGGCATGGACGTGGTCCACTCCGAGGTCAAGCAGCTTGGCGGCTCGATGAGCATCGAGTCGACGCCGGGCGAGGGCACCCGCTTCCTGATTCGCCTACCCTTTACCGTGTCGGTCAACCGCGCCTTGATGGTGTTGTCCGGTGAAGACCTGTACGCCATTCCGCTGAACACCATTGAAGGCATCGTGCGGGTTTCGCCTTACGAGCTGGAAGCCTACTACGGCCCAGATGCGCCGAAATTTGAATATGCCGGGCAGACCTACGAGCTGAAATACCTCGGCGACCTGCTCAACAACGGTCAGCAGCCCAAGTTGATCGGTCAAAGCCTGCCGCTGCCGGTCATTCTGGTGCGCTCCAATGAGCACGCGGTGGCGGTGCAAGTGGACAGTTTGGCCGGCTCGCGGGAAATTGTGGTGAAGAGCCTCGGTCCGCAGTTCGCCGGCGTGCACGGGGTTTCCGGTGCAACCATTCTCGGTGACGGTCGCGTGGTGATCATCCTCGACCTGCTGGCCACCATTCGGGTCTTGCACGCCCATCTGTTGTCGCAACTGCAGCCACGTTTGGCTGGGGCTTCCACTGCAACCCCTGAGGTTGAAGCGGATCGGCCGATGTTGGTGATGGTGGTCGATGACTCGGTCACGGTACGTAAAGTGACCAGTCGTCTGCTTGAACGTAATGGCATGAACGTGATGACCGCCAAAGATGGCGTCGATGCCATCGCGCAATTGCAGGAGCGCAAGCCGGACATCATGTTGCTGGACATCGAAATGCCGCGCATGGACGGTTTCGAAGTGGCCACCTTGGTGCGTCACGATGAACGTCTTAAAGACCTGCCGATCATCATGATTACCTCGCGTACCGGTAGCAAACACCGGGATCGAGCCATGTCGATTGGCGTCAACGAGTACTTGGGTAAGCCGTATCAGGAATCCTTGTTGCTCGAAACGATTCAGCAGCTGGTTAACAAACATGATTGAGCGAGCTGCTGCCCGCATTGCGGTGCTGGCCGATACCTCGTTGCAGCGTCACGTGCTGCAACAGGCGTTAGTGGCTAACGGTTATACCGTGGTGCTGAACACCGATCCGGCGCGTCTCGATGAGGCGGCGCTGGCCGAGTGTGAGACCGATCTGTGGCTGGTTGATTTAGCCCAGACCGAAGACTCGCCACTGGTCGATCACCTGCTTGAGCAAGCCAGTGCTCCGGTGCTGTTTGGCGAAGGCCATGCACCGGAGCGTCACTCGGAAAACTACCCGCGCTGGGAGCGGCGGTTGTTCGGCAAGCTTAAAAAACTGGTCGGTGATCCCTCGCAAGGGGTTGGCCGTAGCCTTGAGACGCTGATGCTCGACACCCAGCGTCCAGCGCGCCTAGAGCTGCCGCAAGCCTTGGCTAATACGCCGCTGATTGCCGGCGCGCCTGCCAAGCAAGTGTGGCTGCTGGCGGCCTCGATGGGTGGCCCGGTGGCGGTTAAAGAGTTTCTCGATGCGCTGCCTGGTGGCTTGCCAGTGGGTTTTGTCTACGCCCAGCATATCGACGCCAGTTTTGAGGCGAAGCTGCCGCAAGCGGTTGGTCGACATAGCCAATGGCAGGTCAATCTGGCCCGACATGGCGATTTCGTGCGTTGTGGTGAAGTGGTGGTGGCGCCAATTAATTTCGAGCTGGGCTTTGCCGATGATGGTGCCATGCAGATTACCGATCGCGGTTGGCCGGAACCCTACAGCCCATCGATTGACCAGATGATGCTGAATCTGGCCCAACATTTTGGCCAGCAGTGCGGTGTTATTGTGTTTAGTGGCATGGGCAGCGATGGCAGTGCCGCCGCCGCCTACGTGCGTCGCCAAGGTAGCGAAATCTGGACCCAGCGGGCGGACAGTTGCGCCTGTTCGAGCATGCCCGACAGTTTGCGTGAAGGCGGCTACAGCGCTTTCACTGGCGCGCCGCGTGAACTGGCCGAAGCGCTGGTTAACCGGCTAGTCGGTCAGTGCAGCTAAATACCCGAATCAGGAAGGTCACATGAGCCAAGCCGTAGCCAATGCCACTCCAGCCACTGCCAACACCACCAGTACCCTAACCGGGCTGATGGTGCCGTTGACGGATCGCACCCTGTTGCTGCCTAACGTCGCGGTGGCCGAGTTACTGCCCTACCGCGCGCCGCAAGCCACCCCGGGCATGCCCGCGTGGATGCTGGGGCAGATCGCTTGGCGTGACCTGCGTTTGCCATTGTTATCGTTCGAGGCTGCCTCCGACGGGCAGTCGGCAGTTGGCGCCAATACCCGCATCGCGGTGATCAATGCCTTGGGTGGGCGCCCGCAGGTGAAGTTTTTGGCGCTGTTGGTGCAGGGCATTCCGCGTTCGATCAAGCTGGAAAGCAACCTGGCCCGCGCCAATGTGCAGCTGGCACCGTTGGAGTTGGATGCGGTGAGCATTGGCGATGGCGTGTTAAAGATTCCCGATCTGATTGGGCTGGAGCAGCTGCTGGCCGATGCTGGCTTGATTTAAATAGAGGCATTGTCCGCTATGCGCTGTTCGGCCTGCGAATGCGGCCAATGGTGGGCAATGCTTCGCAGTTGCCCACCCTACGTATCTTACATATCCCCCCACAGATGCTGCGCCACTGCCAGTGCCACCACTGGCGCGGTCTCGGTGCGCAGAACCCGTGGCCCTAAGCGTGCCGAGTGAAAACCGGCGCCTTGTGCTTGTGCCACTTCGGCGTCATTCAAACCGCCTTCCGGGCCAATCAAAAAAGCCAGTGATTGTGGACGCTCATGGCTGGCCAAGGGCTCGGCCACCGGGTGCAGCACCAGCTTGAGGTCGGCCTGAACGCTGTGCAGCCATTCGCTCAAGCTCAGCGGCGGATGAATCACCGGCACGGTCGAACGGCCGCATTGCTCGCAGGCGCTGATGGCGATTTGTCGCCAGTGAGCCAGGCGCTTGTCAGCCCGCTCATCGCTTAAGCGCACTTCGCAGCGCTCGCTGACGATCGGGGTGATGGCGTTAACCCCGAGCTCCGTGGCTTTTTGAATCGCCCAATCCATCCGCTCGCCGCGTGACAGTCCCTGGCCAAGATGAATGCTGAGACTCGAATCCGGCTGGCCCGGCAGACATTGCGTGAGCTGCACGCGCACCTGTTTTTTGCCGACTTCAGTCAGCTCGCCCTGGTACTCCAGGCCCGAGCCATCAAACAGTTGCACGCCGGCGCCGACATTCAAGCGCAGCACGCGGCTGAGGTAATGCGCCTGGGCTTCGGGCAATGCGTGCTCGCCCAGGCTTAGGGGGGCGTCGATAAATAAGCGTGACAGTCTCATTAGCGGTAGCTTCAAGTGGGAAGTGGAAGTGGGGCTTGCCGTTGTGCTTAGCAGTCCGTTGAAAAATGTAGCGAGCGACGGCTAGGCAAGGCGAAATCGGCCGAAAAAGCGCAGTTTACGTGTTGTAAGTGAGCATTTTGAGGCCGGTTTCAACGCTGCATAGCCTAGCGCAGTAGTTTTTCAATGGCCTGTTAGCCCGGGTCTCGATGGTTGGGATGCAGGTTCGACAGTACCGAAACGCTGATGCTGTCGCGGCAGGCCAGGTCGATGCCTTCGCTGGCGACCTCGGCAAGAAAATCGATTTGCTCAGGGGTAATCACGTAGGGCGGCAGAAAATACACCACATTGCCCAGCGGGCGCAGCAAGGCACCGCGTTCTAGGGCGTGTTGATAGACCTTCAGGCCGCGTCGTTCTTGCCAGGCATAGGGGGTTTTGCTGGCTTTGTCTTGCACCATCTCGATGGCCAGGGCCATGCCGGTCTGGCGTACTTCGGCCACATGGGGGTGATCGACCAGGTGCGCGGTGGCGCTGGCCATGCGGCTGGCGAGAGCCTTGTTGGTTTCGATGATGTTGTCATCGCGGAAGATATCCAGGGTCGCCAAGGCCGCCGCGCAAGCCAGCGGGTTGCCGGTGTAGGTGTGGGAATGCAGGAAGGCGCGCAGGGTGGCGTAGTCGGCGTAGAAGGCCTGGTAGATATCGTCGGTGGTCAGCACCGCCGCCATCGGCAAGTAGCCGCCGGTCAGCGCCTTGGACAGCACTAAAAAGTCCGGGGTAATGCCGGCCTGCTCGCAGGCGAACATGCTGCCGGTGCGGCCGAAGCCAACGGCAATTTCATCGTGAATCAGGTGCACGCCGTAGCGGTCGCAGGCCTCGCGCAGCAAGGTCAGGTAGATCGGGTGATACATGCGCATGCCGCCGGCGCCCTGAATCAGCGGCTCGACTATCACTGCAGCAACCTCGTGATGATGCTCGGCGAGGGTTTGTTCCATGGCGGCAAACATGGTGCGCGAGTGCGCTTCCCAGCTGACGCCTTCGGGGCGCAGGTAGCAGTCCGGGCTCGGTACTTTAATGGTGTCGAGCAGCAGGGATTTGTAGGTTTCGGTAAACAGCGAGACATCGCCCACCGACATCGCCGCGATGGTTTCGCCGTGGTAACTGTTGGTCAGGGTGACGAAGCGTTGCTTGGCGGATTTACCGCTGTTGAGCCAGTAGTGAAAGCTCATCTTTAGCGCTACTTCGATGCCGGAGGAGCCGTTGTCGGCATAGAACACCCGATTTAGCCCGGCCGGGGTAATCTGCACCAGACGCTCCGACAGCTCGATCACCGGTTGATGGCTAAAGCCGGCCAGCATCACGTGTTCGAGGTTATCCAGCTGGTCTTTGATGCGCTGATTGATCCGTGGATTACCGTGGCCAAACACGTTGACCCACCAGGAGCTGACCGCGTCCAGATAACGCTTGCCGTTAAAGTCTTCCAGCCACACACCATCACCGCGCTTGATCGGAATCACCGGCAGGCGTTCGTGGTCTTTCATCTGGGTGCAGGGATGCCACAGCACGGCTAAATCGCGTTGCATCCACTGATCATTGAGGTTCATCGGCGTGCGCTCCTTTTACAATCGGCCAAGCCTATCAGATGCGCGCGGGCGGGTTTGCGCCACCGCGTCGGATACGTCTGGCCCGCGTATCGGCGCAGGCGTATCCTGCGCGCCGACGATTTTTAATTGAGCCTTAAGCTCTGCAGGGGTTTACACATGATGGCCGGTTGGTTGCGCGCATCAGCGCTAGTGGTAGTGGGTTTGTTCGGCGCGCAGGCGCACGCTCAAGATAAACCGCCGGTGGCGATTGTAGTGGGCGGCGGTTTGTCTGGGCTGTCGGCGGCCTATGAGCTGCAACAGGCCGGTTGGCAGGTGACCCTGCTGGAAGCCAAAGCCAGCATCGGCGGTCGCTCGGGCTTGGCGGCCAGCGAGTGGATTGGCAGCGCCAAGGCGCAGCCGACCCTGAATGGTTATCTTGAACGCTTCAAGCTAAAGACCCAGGACGCCCCGGATTTCGTTCGGGTGCCGGGTTATCTGATCAATGGTCAGTACTTCAATTTTGCCGATCTGGAAAAAACCAAACCGGCCACTGCGGCGGGTATCACGGCCTATGAAAAAGCCTTGGATCAGTTGGCCGCGTCCATGGACGACCCGCTCAAGCCGACAGCCAGCAGTGCACTGTTTGCCCTCGATCAGCGTAACGTCGCCGGCTGGCTCGACCAGCTGAAACTCGACCCCACGGCGCGGCAGTTGGTTAACCAGCGCATTCGCGCCCGCTACGACGAGCCGTCGCGGCTGTCCTTGCTGTACCTGGTGCAGCAGGCGCGGGTTAATCGCGGCGTCGATGAACGCGACCAACGCGCCGCCCGTTTGCCCGGCGGCAGCCAGGTGTTGGCCCAGGCTTTCCTCAAGCAGCTGAAGGTAACCAAGACCAATTCGGCGGTGTCGGCGATTATTCAGGACAAAGACGGTGTAACCGTTAAGGCCGGCGCCGTTGGTTACCATGCCGACTACGTGGTGATGGCCGTGCCGCTGCGGGCCCTGGCGAAGATTCAGCTGCAGCCGGCTTTGGATGCACCACGGCAGGCCGCGCTGCAAGGCACCAACTACGGCTGGCGTGACCAGATTCTGCTGAAGTTCAAAACCCCGGTGTGGGACAGCAAGGCACGCCTGACCGGTGAGATTTACAGCGATCAAGGCCTGGGCATGCTCTGGATCGAGCCAGCGATCAAAGGTGGCGCCAATGTGCTGATCAACCTGTCCGGCGACAACGCCCGTTTGCTGAAGAGCTTCGGCGACCGGCAAGTGGCCGACCAGGTGCTGATCCGCTTGCACTCCTTTTATCCAAAGGCGCGCGGTGCCTACAGCGGCTATGAGATGCGCCGTTACAGTGCCGATGCCGGCATCGGCGGGGCTTATCTGGCCTTTGGTCCTGGCCAAATGAGCCGCTTCTGGCAATTGTGGGCGCAGCCGCAGCAACGCCTGGCGTTTGCCGGCGAGCATACCGATGCGCTTTATCCGGGCACCCTGGAAGGCGCGCTGCGCAGTGGCAAGCGCGCCGCCGAGCAGCTGCAAGCGTTGAATGACGGCAAAACCGCCGAGCCGGCTAAGGCACCGGTGGTGGCCGACAAAGGTAAGCCGGGGGCAGAGCAGCCAGGGTTTTTCAGCAAGTTGTTTAACTAACCGTCTTGGTGCCGGGCGTTTGGGGCACCAGTGGCAACTTAAAGGCGCTGCACTCGTTAGTGGTTGAGGACCGATATCGCAGGGTGGGCTTCAGCCCAGCGCATCTGGCTGTAATAGAGCTGGTGGGCTAAAGCCCACCCTGCTCGTCGTTTTGCAGCTGTGCGTACAGGCTGTCGAAGGCTATGGCCGCGCTGAGAAACACTTGGCCGCTGAGCGGTTTGAGCAATAAATCGCTCTGCAGCAGGCGGTCCATCAGTGGCCCTTTGACCTCTGCCAAGTGCAACTTAATCGAACGGTTGAGCAGGTTGCGATTGAGTTCGGCCAGGCTGTAGAGCGCGCTGGTGTCGATCAGATTGACTGCCGACAGCACCAGCACCACATGCTTGGTTTCAGTCTGCAGCGATTCCAGCACGCGGTCGCTGATCAGTTCGGCGTTACCAAAAAACATCCCTGAATCGATCCGCAGCAGCAGAATCTGCGGATGGGTTTGCGCCGTGTGGCGTTTGATATTGCGAAAGTGCTCACTGCCGGCAATCCGCCCGAGCACCGCAATATGCGGCCGACTGGCGCGCCAAATCAGGCTGCCCAGCGACAGCATCACGCCAATAATCACCCCGCTTTCCACGCCCAGCAGCAACACGCCGGCCAAGGTGGCCAGCCAGGCCACGGCATCGCTGCGATCAAAGCGCCAGGCTTGCCGTGGGGTGTCGAAGTCGAGCATGCCGAGCACCGCAATAATGATGCTGGCGGCCAGCGCCGGCAGCGGCAGCAAGGCTAGCCAGCCAGTGGGCACGCACAGCAGCAGCGCCATCAGGCCGGCGCTGATCACGCTGGCCAACGGCGTATTGGCGCCGGCGGCATAGTTAACCGCCGAGCGGGAAATACTGCCGGTCACCGCAAAGCTGCCGGAAAACGCGCTGGCCAAGTTGGCCGCGCCCAGGCCCAGCAGCTCACTGTTGCTGTTGATCCGCTCGCCACGTTTTTGCGCCAGGGTGACGGCCGCCGATTGGCTGGACAGGAACACAATAAAAGCGATCAGTAAGGATGAGCTCAGCAAACTTTGCAGTTGCGCAAAGTCCAGATTCGGCAGGCCTAAGCTGGGCAGCCCTTGCGCCACCGGGCCGAGCACCACCACGCCGGCATGTTGCAGGTCCAGTTGCCAGACGCTCAGGGTCGCCACGGCCAGCACCAGCACCGGCGCCAACTTGCTCAGCATGGCGGCGCGCTTGAGGCTTAAACCGAGTTTGTTGAGCAGCGGCGCCAGCCGCTCCTTGCCCAACCACAGGGCCAGCAATGACAGCAGCCCGATGCTGGCGCCCGGCACATTAAGGCTAGTCAGCGAGCCACCGAGCAGAGCCTTGAACTGGCTAGCGCCAATCAGCAACGCGGCGCCGGTGGTAAAGCCGCTTAACACCGGGCGGCTGAGAAAGTGCGCGAGAAAGCCCAGGCGCAACAGCCCGCAGAGCAGCAAGACCAAACCGGCGATCAACGCCATTTGCGCGGCCATCGCCACATACAAGTCCGAGCCGCTGGGGGCCAGCGCCGCCAGGGAGGTGGCGGTCATCAGCGAGGTGATCGCCATGGGCCCAACCGACTGCACCCGGCTGCTGCCAAATAGCGCATAAGCCATCGCCGGTAAAATGCTGGCGTACAGGCCGATGATCGGCGGCAAACCGGCCACCACGGCATAGGCCATGCCCTGGGGCACCATCATCAGCACCACAATGATGCCGGCGCTGATGTCGCCGGTCAGCCATTGCGCGCGGTAAGTTCTAAGCCAAAGCAGCATCTGTGGGTTCCTTGCCGAGCCTTTGTTATGGATAGGGACATCGCTGGCTGTATGACTGCGCAGGGCAAACCTTGGCCGCGCACAGTTTAGCGCCGTCCCACTGAGTCGGCCTGCTGGGTTTCGGTGAGGGCTCAGGGTGGCGGATTAACTATCGTTTTTCTTGATGTTTCTGAACAATAATTTGTGCTTTTAATCGATGGTTTTATCGCTAATCTGTACACAATCGGTTTTTTGGACGTTTTGGCAATGCAGTGGCGTAACTCTCCTAATAGCTATGGTCTGCTCAGTATCTCGGTGCATTGGCTGGTGGCGCTGGTGTTCTTCGGCTTGTTTGGGCTGGGTCTGTGGATGGTCGAGCTGGACTACTACAGCGCTTGGCGGCAAACCGGCCCCGAGCTTCACAAGAGCATTGGCTTGCTGCTCTTCGCGTTGATGTTACTGCGGCTGCTGTGGCGTTTTCTCAGTCCGTTGCCCTTGCCGCTGAGTAGCTACAGTCGGTTGACCCGGCTGGGTGCCAAGCTCGGCCATGGCCTGCTGTACTTGGGCCTGTTTGCGTTGATGATTGCCGGCTACCTGATCTCCACCGCCGATGGCCAGGGTATCAGCGTGTTTGATTGGTTCGAGGTGCCAGCCTTGCTCAGTGGCTTGCCGAACCAGGAAGACCTGGCCGGGCTGGTACATGAGTACCTGGCCTGGGCGCTGGTCGTTTTGACGGTCTTGCATGGGCTGGCTGCCTTGAAACACCACTATGTTGACCGTGATGTGACCCTGCTGCGCATGCTTGGGCGCGCCGCGACTAATTCTCAACCCGATAAGTAAGGAAGCGTAACCATGTTGAAAAAGACTCTCGTTGCTCTGGCGCTTGGCTCGGTTTTGTTCAGTGCCACTCAAGCCATGGCGGCGGATTATGTGATTGATAAGAAGGGCCAGCACGCCTTCGTCAACTTCAAGATCAGCCACCTCGGCTACAGTTGGCTGTATGGCACTTTTAAAGATTTTGATGGCAGTTTCAGTTTTGATGCCAGCCAGCCCGAGGCCAGCAAGGTCAAGGTCAACTTGAACACGGCCAGCCTGGATAGCAACCACGCCGAGCGCGATAAGCACTTGCGCAGCGATGATTTCCTGAATGTCAGCAAGTATCCGAGCGCCAGCTTTGAGTCGACGGCGGTGAAATCCACCGGCACTGGCACTGCCGATATCACCGGCAATCTGACCCTGAACGGGGTGACCAAGCCGGTAGTGATTGCCGCCAAGTTCATCGGCGAAGGCAAGGACCCTTGGGGCGGCTACCGCGCCGGTTTCGAAGGCAGCACCAGCTTGCACCTGAAAGACTTCGATATTCAGAAGGATCTCGGCCCGGCGTCCCAGGACGTGCAGCTGATTATCTCGGTTGAAGGCGTGCGTCAGTAAGAACCACTTCAACATCTACTGCGCGTGCTTATGGGCCGCGCATTACGATCCTGAGGCGGTTCTAGCTAGTGCAGTTGGCACCAACAAAAACGCCGGGCCTATCAAGTGATAGGCCCGGCGTTTTTTATTGCCTGAACTACTGGCTGTCGCGGTTACGCGTCAGCAGTGCCGGGCGTTCGCTGCGTGGGCGGCTGGGCAGTTGATCGAGCTGCTCGGGAGTGGGCAAGCGATCGCGCTTGGACTCTTTGTGCACAATCACCGGCTGGCTGTCGCGGCTGCTTCTCACGGCTGGCTCTTGGCGTTGCGGCTCACCACGAGCTGAGTCGCCACGGGATGAGTCACGACTCGCGCCACTGCTGCGCGATTGACCGCCACGCCCGCCGCCACCGCTACGTGCTTGGCCGCCAGCGCTGGCGCCGCCGCCAGTACGACCACCGGCTGCAGCCGGACGACGACCTTGAGCGGGTTTGCCGTCTTGGCTGCGCGCGGGTTGGCCTACGCCATTACTCGCACTTGGACCGCTGGCGGCTGGGCGCCGGCCACGGTTTTGCTGCTTGTTCTGGTTCGGGCTGACGTAGTCGGCGCGGTTGCCGAAGTTGTCCACTTCGTCATCACGGAACTCGTCCGGTGCGCGATCGTCACTCGGGCGCGGCGCCGGAGTTGGCCGTGGCGCTGCCGCCGAGGCGCTGCTGCGCGGCTGGCGTGGCTCGCGCGAGGCCGGTTGGCTGCGACCCTGGCTGGCGGGTTTATCCTTGCCGGTGTCTTTGCCTTTGTCTTTACGGCCGCCGCCATGCCGCTCACCGCCACCGTTGGGGGTGTTCGGGTCACGCGGCTCACGACTGCCACGGCCACGCACGTCTGGACGTTCGCGCACTTCTGGGCGTTCGGCTTCCACGGTGCTGGAGTCAAAGCCGAGCAGGTCGCCGTCGGCGATTTTCTGCTTGGTCATCCGCTCAATGCCCTTGAGCAGCTTCTCTTCGTCCGGTGCGACCAGGGAGATCGCCTCACCACTGCGCCCGGCCCGGCCAGTACGGCCGATACGGTGCACGTAATCTTCTTCGATATTGGGCAGTTCGAAGTTGACCACATGGGGCAACTGATCGATATCCAGGCCGCGGGCGGCGATATCGGTGGCCACCAGGATGCGTACTTGGTTGCCTTTAAAGTCAGCCAGGGCCTTGGTGCGGGCGTTCTGGCTCTTGTTGCCGTGGATCGCTACCGACGACAGGCCGTGCTTGTCGAGGAACTCGGCCAAGCGGTTGGCGCCGTGTTTGGTGCGGGTAAACACCAGCACCTGTTCCCAGGCGCCGGCGGTAATCAAGTGCGCCAAGAGGGCGCGCTTGTGGCTGGCGGGCAGGCGGAATACCCGTTGCTCGATGCGCTCAACCGTGGTGTTCGGCGGCGTGACTTCGATGCGTTCTGGGTTGTGCAGCAGTTTGCCGGCCAGCTCGGTGATGTCTTTCGAGAAGGTCGCCGAGAACAGCAGGTTTTGGCGTTTGGCCGGCAGACGGGCCAAGACCTTTTTCACGTCATGCACGAAGCCCATGTCGAGCATGCGGTCGGCTTCGTCGAGGATCAGAATTTCGACCCGCGACAGGTCAACACTGCCCTTGCTGGCCAGGTCGAGCAAGCGGCCAGGGCAGGCGACCAGAACGTCGACGCCACGGGCCATGGCTTGCACTTGCGGGTTCATGCCGACGCCGCCAAAGATGCAGGCGCTGACAAACTTAAGATCGCGGGCATACAGCTTGAAGCTGTCGTGCACTTGGGCGGCCAGTTCGCGGGTCGGTGTGAGCACCAGTACGCGCGGTTGACGTGGGCCGTGGCGATGTTCGCGGTCCGGGTGGCCGCCTGGGAACAGGCGCTCCAATACGGGCAGGGCGAAGCCGCCCGTTTTACCGGTACCAGTCTGGGCAGCTACCATCAGGTCGCGACCTTGCAATACCGCAGGGATGGCCCGCAATTGCACTGGTGTAGGTTCGGTGTAGCCGGCAGCCTCGACGGCGCGGACTAAAGCCTCGGAGAGACCGAGGGAAGCAAAGGACATGAGTAATCCTGTCTGAGTAACGAGCTGAGCTCGATAGGGCGATGGTGTCTGGCATGAGGCGCTCTTGCAGAGCACTCCCGACCGGTCCTACTGGGCAAAGGTGCCGAGTGTCCGGGCGCAAGCCTGACGGGAGCCCGGAGTATAACAGAGCAAGGTGGCTGTGCGACTAGTGGGCAAATGCCGGCTTGGCGACCAGTGGCCCGTGGTCCAGGCCAGTACTTATGGGTTTTGCAAAAACACCACATAGCCACTAAACCATGGCGAGTCGGCCAGATAGGCCGGTGCCTGCCATTCGCCATTCTGCAGTAGGCCGATTTTGAACGGCAGTTGCAGGCGGCTGACTTGCGGCAGATAGGCTGGGTAGTTGGCGATAGTCTGGTGGCCTTGATAGGTCTGGATGACGATTTCATCGACCACTCCGCGCAGTTGGTTGAGCACCAACGGGTCGGCGTGGGCGCTCCAGTCGAGCAGGCCGGTGATGCTCAGGCGATACTCTTTGGGCAGGCGTTGGCGTAAATCGCGCAGGAAAACCAGGTACTCATCCAGATGTTGGGTGCGCGCGTCAAAGTCGATTTGAATGCCGTGCAGGGCATTGCCACCGCGTTGCCAGCGTTGCAGTTGCGCCAGCAGGCTGGCGTAGACCTGCGGGTTCCAGGCGAGGGTTTGTGCGCGATAACTGAGCCAGATCTCTCCTTGTTTGCCCTTGGGGACTGCCGGCCCTTGGGCGATAAAGCGCGCCGTTGGGTCGTGGGAATAACGCTGTTGGCTGATCTGCCCCTGCAATATATACAGGCTGCGCGCCTGGGCGAGCACCGGCTGCGGGCGCACGCCGCTCCACAACCAAAAGGCGTCGTACTGGCTGGCGTCCACTATCGCCGCCGCTACGGGCTGCGTGGCCTGCAACATCAGCAGGCAGAGCAGTGCGGCGGCGTAACGGCGCACCTTTACCAGTAGTACTTGAGTGATTGCGCCCAAGGGCTTTTTGGGTATTTGCTCTTGAGGCTTTGGAACCACTGCTTGCGCTGCGCTTGCGCGACTTCCTGCGGGCCGCAGCCGTTGTAACCGCTGGGGGCAAAGCAATTGATGGCGCGGTACAGAGCGTAGGCGCGCTCGTCATTGGCGGCTTTGGGCGCGGCGAGCACTTGCAAGTAACCGTCCAGGCGCGAGTAACGCTTGCCGCCGAACTGCGAGGGGCTGCCGCCCAATTCATCGGCCGATGGCTGCTGGTCGAGCGGGAAGCTGTCGAGGCCATTGCTACGGATAAATTCGCCTAAACAGTTCAAGCCTTTAGCGTCTTGTGGATTGCTGGCTAGCAGTGTCGCCACATCGCGCAGGGCTGGGCAGTTATAGCCTGAGTCGCCGTTGCCGCCGGCCCACTGGAAAAGCGCCAAGGACGGCGCCTCGCCGTACCAGAGGTCGAGGCGATTGCTCAGCTTCGCGGCTGGCAGCGGTTGCGGCAGCAGGGCCACGTCCTTGAGGAAATCTTGGTAGTAACCGCGCAGCAAATCCTTGTAGAGCAGGCTAAACAGCGCCAGTTGTTGGTCTTCGCTGCTGGCAGCACTGCTACGGGCGCGCAGCAACTCGGGGCCGGCGACGTTGCGCAGCAAAATGTCGCGCAGTTGTTGGGTCTGAATCGGCGAGTCGTTGGCGAATACCTTGTCGAGCTGATTGGCGCGCTCGTAGTTGAGCGCCAGGGCCAACTCCAGTTGCGCGTGCTGCAAGGGTTGTTTGGCCAATGGTAAGAGCTGCAGCCACAGTGCCTGGGCGTCAGCCCAATCCTGCTGCGCTTCCAAAGCGAAGCCGCGCAGGCTCTGCTGGCTAAAGCTCAGGTAATTCAGCGGCTGGCTGGCGTCCAGTGGCGGCAGGCTGCTGAGGGTTTTGGCCGGGTCCTGGTCGAGGTAAAAATACAGCGCGCTTTGCAGATAGTTGTAGAGCTGCGGCTGAGCGCTGAAGCGGTCTTGTTGGGCGCTCAGGCGCGCCTGAGTGAAGTTGTCTGCGGGTTTGCTGTGGGGTGCCAGCTCGCCGAGGATCAGGGTCGCCAGTAATAACGGGTCGTTGATTTTTTCTGGCTGGCCGTTGAGCAACAGCTTGTCATCCACCTCTAAGGTCAGCTCGGTCAGGCGGCCATCTTGCGCGCCAGTGTTGGCGGCGAACTGCTCGGCGTATTCGGCGGCCAGCCGCGATTGATCGTCCTGCAGCCAGTAGACCTTACGCAGCAAACCTTTGGCCGACTGGGCATAACTGCCCTGCGGGTAGGCGCTGAGGTAGCTGCGAAACGCCGTGTCGGTGTTGTTCAGCGCGGCCTGATCGAGCAGCTTGCTCTCGAGCGTGCCCCACTCATCGAAGGCCTGGGCTTGGGCTGCATTCAGCTCGGTGCGCGCCAACATATACAGCGCCGTTTGCTGCAGCCAGGGTTGCGGACTGTCGCGCAGGGCCTGGAAGTCGGCCAGCGCAGCACTGAAGTCGCCGGCGTAGAAGGCGCTGGCGCCGTGCAGATAGGTGGCAAATTGTTGGCCGAGGGCCGAGCTGATGGGCGATTCGGCAGCTGCGGCGCTTACGGGCGCGGCGGCTGGTGGGTTTTCAGTTTGCTCGGCTGCTTCGGTGGGCTCGACGGGCTCAGTCTGCTCGGCGCGCCAGCTGTGCAGCAGTTGCAAGCGCTGCAAGGCCAGGGCTTGGCGTTCGGCGGCAGGCAGTTCACTGGCTAATAGTTGGCTGAGGAAGGCGTTAGCGTTTTCACGGTTGTTGCTGCGCTGGCGATTGCCCTCGCCCTCGGCGAAGGGTTGGTCGTCGCCCAGCAGTGCTTCGTCGCGGGGTAAATCGAGCTGCTCAAGCAGGCCGATCAGCTTTTGCAGTTGCGGGTCGACTGGAGCTGCAGCCAGGGCATCCGGCTCGCTAACCGCAGAGTTGCGGGTACTCGGTGGCAGCAGCAGACGGCTGACATCGAAGGGCACCTGGGCGTAGCCAAATACCAGCTCGTCGTCGCTCGGTGCCTGGTTGCCGAGCTGCAAGCGCCCGGCATCCGCCAGCAACAATTGCAGGTTGACCCGGCTGTCGTTGGCCGGGCTGAGAAACGCCAGGCTACTGCAGGGGTTTGGCTGCTTGGAGGTCAACACCCAGCTGGGGCTGCAGAAATTATCCGAACTGGCCTGAACGGTATGTATGCAGGCCAGCAGCAGAAGCGGTGCGAAACGTGGCAGGCGCATGGTCATCCTTGAGCAATTATTGACTGCCGGCCGAGTTAGTTCGACAGCTTGAGGTTGTGCCAGATTGCCAGGCTAGGTTCGGCCTGGTTGAGGGTGTAGAAGTGCAGTCCCGGTGCGCCACCGGCCAGGAGCCGTTCGCACATCTGGCTGATGACCTGCTCGCCGAAAGCTTGAATGCTCTCCATGTCGTCGGCGTAGGCTTCCAGCTGCTTGCGAATCCAACGTGGAATCTCGGCACCGCAGGCGTCAGAGAAGCGCGCCAACTTGCTGTAGTTGGTGATCGGCATGATGCCCGGCACTATAGGGATATCGACGCCCATCTGGCGTACCCGGTCGACAAAATAGAAGTAGCTGTCGGCGTTGAAGAAATACTGGGTAATCGCGCTGTTGGCGCCGGCGCGGGCCTTGCGCACGAAATTGGCCAGGTCATCTTCGAAGTTGCGTGCCTGCGGATGCATCTCCGGGTAGGCGGCGATTTCGATATGAAAGTGATCACCGGTTTCGCGACGGATAAATTCCACCAGCTCATTGGCGTAACGCATCTCGCCGCTGGCCATGCCCATGCCGGAGGGCAG
>JAIERD010000396.1 GCA_019747155.1 Pseudomonadaceae bacterium | reverse complement strand
TCCGACAGCGTCGAGTGATAGTCGTACTGAATCACCTGCAAAAAATACAGCCGGGCGATCAGCACACCAATCAACAAAACAATCGCCACGGCGCCGACCACCACCCGTTTGCGTACTAGGCGGGAGTCTCTCTCGTGGTCCTTAATGCGGATTGGCTGCGGCATTCTTAGTCAATCGCAATCATTGCTGATAAGGGTTTGGCGTGAGGACAAACACGCGGCGATCAAGGGCGGCATTCAGGGGTCGCTATCACTTGTGATAAGGGTGCCCGGACAACACCGTCCAGGCGCGATAAATCTGTTCACCGATCAAGATCCGCACCAAGGGATGCGGCAAGGTCAGTGGCGACAACGACCAACGCTGCTCGCTGCGCGCACACACCTGCGGCGCCAAGCCCTCGGGACCGCCGACCATCAAGTTGACGGTGCGCGCATCCAGGCGCCAGCGATCCAGCTCCGCCGCCAGCTGCTCGGTGCTCCAGGGCTTGCCTTCGACTTCGAGCGTCACCACCCGTTCCCCCGGCAGCACTTTGGCCAGCATGGCGTCGCCCTCCTGACGGATCAGGCGGGCCACGTCGGCATTTTTGCCACGGGTATTGAGCGGGATTTCCACCAGTTCCAACGCCAACTCGGACGGTAAACGCTTGGCATATTCCTGCCAACCGTCTTCCACCCACTTAGGCATCCGCGAACCAACGGCGATCAGGCGCAGGCGCACAACGCAGCCTTATTCGTTTTCGGGTTTGTGTTCGCTGGCGATGAACTGCTCATGGCTGTGCTGCAAACGGCTCTGTTCGGTGCCCTGCCAGAGTTTCTCGAGGTCGTAGAACTGGCGGGTGGACGGCTGCATCACGTGCACCACCACATCGCCCAAGTCGAGCAAAGCCCACTCGCCGCTGTCCAGGCCTTCGCTGCCCAGTGGTCGCACGCCCTGCTCTTTGACTTTTTCCAGGACGTTGTCGACCAGCGACTTAACGTGACGGCTGGAGGTGCCGCTGGCGATCACCATGTAGTCGGTGATGCTGGTTTTCTCGCGCACGTTGATGCTGAGAACGTCCTGGGCCTTGAGGTCTTCAAGGGCGGCGACCGCCAACTTGACCACTTCGTCGCTGCTCAGTTGATTTTTTTGCTTGCTCATAGGTAACTCACTTGTCTCATGTTCAGTTCAACGCAGGGTAAAGTCCGTGCGCATGGATATAGGCCAGTACCGCGTCAGGCACTAAAAAACGTGCCGACTTGCCGCTGCCAAGCAGCTGGCGAATGTGGCTGGCAGACACCGCCAACGGCGCCTGCGCAAGTAATACAATTTGCCCGCCAGGCCCGCTCAAGGCCTGGATGTCGCGCACCTGCCGCGCTGCCAATAACTCAAGCAACACCGGCGGTAATGCGCCACCGGCATCCGGACGTTGCAGCACCAGCAGATGGCAATGACTCAACAACTGCTTCCAACGATGCCAGCTCGGCAAGCCGCAAAAGGCGTCCCAACCGAGCAATAAAAACAGCTGATCGTCGGCGGCCAACTCAGCGCGTAACGACTCCAGGGTGTCGATCGTGTAAGACGCTTGCGCGCGCTGCAGCTCGCGACCATCGGCCAGCAACTGCGGCAATCCGGCCACCGCCAGCTCGACCATCGCCAGCCGATCCGCCGCGCTGACTACCGGCGTATCACGGTGCGGCGGCCGGGCACTGGGGATTAACCGCAACTCGTCCAGGCCCAATTGCTCGGCAACTTCGATGGCACCGCGCAAGTGACCGATATGGATCGGATCAAAAGTGCCGCCAAGGATACCGACTTTTCTAGCCACGCAACTGTCCGTCACCGATCACCACATACTTTTCGCAGGTCAGCCCCTCCAGCCCCACCGGGCCACGGGCATGCAGTTTGTCGGTGGAAATGCCAATCTCCGCGCCCAAGCCATACTCAAAACCATCAGCAAAACAGGTTGGCGTGTTGAGCATCACCGAGCTGGAGTCGACCTCGGCGATAAAGCGCCGGGCCTGCCCCTGGTGCTCGGTGACAATCGAATCGGTGTGGTGCGAGCCGTAGTGATTGATGTGTTCAATCGCCTGATCCAGACCATCGACGATGCGAATCGACAAGATCGCCGCCAGATACTCGGTGCCCCAATCGGCCTCGGTGGCCGGCAGCGCCTCGATTAGCGCGCGAGTGCGCTCGCAACCGCGCAACTCGACGCCCTTGGCGCGAAACTGGGCGGCCATGGCCGGCAGGAAATCCGCCGCAATCGCCTGATCGACCAGCAAGGTCTCCATCGCGCCGCAAATACCGTAGCGGTAGCACTTGGCGTTGAAGGCAATTTGCTGGGCCTTGGCCAAATCGGCCAGGGCCTCGACGTACACATGGCAGATGCCGTCCAGGTGTTTGATCACTGGCACCCGGGCGTCACGGCTGATCCGTTCGATCAAGCCTTTGCCGCCGCGCGGCACTATCACGTCGACGAATTCCGGCATGCTGATCAGCGCGCCAACGGCCTCGCGATCAGTGGTTTCCACCACTTGCACGGCGGCGGCCGGTAAGCCGGCGACCTCCAAGCCGCGCTGGATGCACAGGGCAATGGCCCGGTTGGAATGAATCGCCTCGGAGCCACCGCGCAAGATGGTGGCGTTACCGGATTTCAGACACAGGCTGGCGGCATCGATGGTCACGTTCGGCCGCGACTCATAGATGATGCCGATCACGCCGAGCGGCACGCGCATCTTGCCGACCTGAATGCCCGAAGGCCGATAGCTCATGTCGCGAATCGCGCCGACCGGGTCCGGCAGCGCCGCCACTTGGCGCAACCCCACCAGCATGCCGTCAATGCGTGCGGGGGTCAGTTCCAGACGCTCCAGCAAGGCAGGCTCCAAACCACTGGCCAGGCCTGCGGCGAGGTCCAGTTGATTGGCCGCCCTTAACTCCCCGCGCGCGGCGTCCAGCGCCTCGGCAGCCGCCAACAGGGCGCGGTTTTTCTGGGCGGTACTGGCGTGAGCGACCTGCCGGGAGGCAGCGCGGGCGGCGCGACCGAGGCGGGTCATGTAATCGAGCACGGACTCAGTCATGGTCTGATTGATCAAAAGTAAGTAAAGCCGCCGATTATAGCTGCCCCGCCACCGCAAGCCCAGCAGCGTCGGGCGGATGGTAAACATTGCCACCCGCGCCAGCGCTGAGTTACCCGGCAAAGCGCCGCACCACGGGCCTGCCGGCGAGACGGTGACACTCAGCCAGGGCCGCACCGGCAAGGCCACCCGAAGGTTAGGTAAACAAAAGTGTGGCGAATGTTTACCTTGCCAACATACCCAGCGCCGGCAGCCACCTACCGAGCGCGAAGCACAAGAGGCGGAGCACCGCCGGAGTACTCGCCATGCGCTACCGCACCGATTACAGCCCCGCCCTGCTTGCCGGCGCCCCGCAGATTCTCGAACTGGGTGGCTGGCACCTGCATTACCTAGCCTTTGCTCAACAGCCCGACGACCCGCGCAGCCCGGTATTACTGCTGGGCGGCGCCTTTCAGAGTTTTCGCTCGTTTGCCGGCGAAGTCGGCGAATTGCTCGCCGAGCACCCGGTGATTCTGCTCGACCTGCCGAGCCAGGGCAGCAACCTACAACTGGCCCCGGAGCTGTCGCTGGCGCAACTGGCCGACCTGATCGCCGCCTTTGCCGAGCACTGGCAGCTGCCGCCGCTGATGCCGATCGGCCTATCCTACGGCTCGGCGCTGGCCGCGCTGTTTGCCGCACGCCACCCGCAGCATTGCGCCCGCTTGCTGCTGTCGGGGATTACCGCCCTGGCCCGGCAGGGCGCACGGCGCCTATTGGAAGAAGGTTTGCAGCTGCTCGCCGAGGGTCGCAGCGCCGCCTTTGCCCAAGCGGCCCTGACCGGCCTGCTCAATCCGCTGCAACAACACGACACCGGAGTTTCGCCGGTATTTCGTAAAGCCCTGCTGCGGCAGATGCAGCGCCTGAGCCCGGCGGAAATCCAGCGCTACCAGCAAAACACCCGGCGCCTGCTGAGCTTCAGCGGCTTTGACTGCTACCCCAGCTGCCCGACGCTGTTGCTGGCAGGCGAGCACGACCATTTCACTCAACCCTGGGAGCATGCGCGCTTTGCCGCCGCCTGCTGCAATGCCGACTGCGTGATCATTCATCACGCAGACCACTTGGCCCAATTCGAACGCCGTGAAGCCTGCGCCCAGCTGTACAGCCCCTTTTTGCGTGGCGAGGCCTTGCCCATCGCCAGCCCCGGCGCCAGCCGACTGGCCCGCAGCCAACTGCTGCAGTTGGAGCAGCGCCACGAGCAGCGCACACCGGCCCTACAGCGCCGCGCCAGCCTGTGGCATAGCGAGGCGGGCGAGTGGCCGGTGGAACTGCTTGAACTGGGCTTTTTTGGCGGCCTACTGCAAGGTCAACTGCCCGCCACTGACGGGCGCGGCTGGCAACTGCGACTGGCCGACCAGAGCCAACACCCGTTGCTCAGCCTGCGCCACGACAGCCATGGCCTGGCCTTCGTATTCGTGCACAGCGATGCCAACGCCAGCACCGCACTGGCGGCACTGCTGCGCCCAGCCATGCTGCCCACCGCCGCCTGCGCTTAACAGGCCGCTGTACCAGTTACGTGCTGTATATGCGCGCGGCCCCTTGTAGGAGCCAGCTTGCTGGCGATCTGGACTAAGCAAATAACTCAGCAGGTTGCCACCCATGACGCCCGACGGCACGGCTAACGGCACAAGCTCGCTCCTACGGGTTTGCACGCTTACCGCTACATACGGTTGCAACACAAAACTGGTACAGAGAGCCATTTAATCCTGTTCAGCCGTTAAACCCTGGCAGCGCGCCTCGATGACCCGCACCAAACCGGGCAAACGCGGCGGCGGCAAGCCTAACGCCTGGGCGTGCTGATCGGGATCGAGCACTGCGGTCGCACTAAAGCCGCAGTGGCTGAAGCCCGCGACTATCTCCTCGGCATTGCGGTAATGCAGCGGATAACTGCCGCGAGTCAGTCGCCCGACCAGCTCCACACCCCAACGCAATTGCCGGTAACGCGGATGCTCTTGCAGATTGGGGTACAGATCGGTCAGATACGTCGCGCGGGGAAACACTTGTAACTGCGCCGCCAAACGCGTCCAGAACGCCTCGATCACCGGTAACTCGAAGTAGTTCACCAAGCCTTCGGTAATCACCAAAATCGGCAAGGTGTGATCGAGCCCGGCAAACAAATTGGCCAAGGTGTCGCGGCCGTCGCTGGCGAGAATATCCACCGCCTTGACCTGATGACTCTGGCTCAGCCAGCCCTGACTCTGCAGCAGCAGGCGTTTGCGCGCGGCCATCACCGGCAGGTCGGCCTCGATATAGCGCAGGTTCGGATAGCGGGTGGTAAAGCGTCGACCACGGGGCGACAAACCACAGGCGATTTCGACCACCTGGCAGACTCCTTCCTGCTCGACGGCCTGAGTCAAACGGGCATCGATCAGCAGATGGCGCTGCAGCAGCAGGTTTTCCAGATCAATCCCAAAACCAACCCGCGCGCCCCAGGTAACTGGGCGCAGCACGCCGTGAATCCAACGCCCCAGATCGGTGGCGAAGGCCGGATCGGCCAGCTGATGGCGATACCACACATAGCCGGTGTAGTGCGCACTCGGCGAGATATGGGCACTGCTAACCCGCGCTCGTTCAGCCATGAGTTGCACTCTTATTGTTATGATGGCCGCCAGACTATGCCGCGCCGCCCACCGGCGACAGCCCGCAGTTCACGATCCCACCCTTAGTTTGCGTAATCACGGTCGCCGAGCAATGCCCCCTGTGCGTCTGCCCGGCAGAGCCAAACATTCAAGCGGCGCGACTCACCCTCGCCCACCGAGAAAAAACTTATGTTGCAGTGGTTCGACAGCCTCACCGGCTGGCTCGGCGCCCATCCCGAATGGCTGGGTCTGGCGGTTTTTTTACTGGCCTGCGGCGAATGCCTGGCCCTGGTGGGTATTCTGGTGCCGGGCACCATTTTGCTCTTTGGGGTTGGCGTACTGGCCGGCGGCGGGGTGTTAACGCTCGGCGAAACCTTGCTGCTGGCCTACACAGGCGGCTTGCTCGGCGATCTGTTGTCCTACGCTCTGGGCCGGCGTTTTCAACAACGGATTCGACGCCTGCCCCTGCTGCGCAGCCATCCGCAGTGGCTGGACGGCGCCGAAACCTATATGCAGCGCTATGGCATCGGCAGCCTGCTGGTGGGACGGTTTATCGGCCCGCTGCGACCGTTTTTGCCGATGGTGGCGGGCATGTTGAAGATGCCACTGGCGCGTTTTAGCGCCGTCAGCTTGCTGGCCGGCGCCGGCTGGTCGGTGGCGTATCTAGTGCCCGGCTGGGCCACCGGCGCGGCCATGCGCCTGCCACTGAGCCAAGGCTTCTGGGGCCAGGCCGCAGTAGTTGCGGCGGCTTTGGCGGTCCTGGTGCTGCTGAGCATCCACAACGGTCTGCGCCAACAACCCCGCGCCGCCGCCGTGACCAGCGGCCTGGGCGCCTTACTGCTGTTGAGCTTGCTGCTGGGCTGGCGTCACCTAAGCGATTTCGACCAGGGTCTGATGAGCCTGGTGCAAGCCCAGCGCAGTCCTGAGATGGACAGCCTGATGGTGCTGCTGACGCGGCTCGGCGATTTCAGCACGCAACTCGCTGCTGGCAGTTTGCTCTGCCTGCTTTTGCTGCTGGCGCGCAAATGGCGCATCGCCCTCTTCGCCGCCAGCACCCTGCTGCTGACCGCGCTGGCCAACAGCGCCTTGAAGCACCTGCTGGCGCGCCCACGCCCCGACATTTTGCTGGACCCCCTGCACAGCTTCAGCTTGCCCAGCGGGCATAGCTCGGCAGCCTTTGCCTTCTGCCTGGTGCTCGGCGTGCTGGCGGGACGCGGCCAACCGCCACGCTGGCGCCTGACCTGGCTGCTGCTGGCCAGCTTGCCGGCCAGCGCCATCGCCCTGTCGCGGGTCTATCTGGGTGTGCATTGGCCAACGGACATTCTGGCCGGTGCCTTGCTCGCCAGCAGCCTGTGCGCCGCGTGCTTGAGTCTGAGCGAGCGCCGTCAGCACCTGCCGGAAATGGCCGCGTCCATCTGGTGGCTGATACTCCCGGCCTGTCTGGCGCTCTTTATCGGCTTTGCCAGCACGGCGCTGCCGGCGGCGTTGCTGCACTATCGCTACTGATAATAAAGGCGATGCACCGGCTCGATTAAGAACCCATTTCGTAGGGTGGGCTTCAGCCCACCGCAGCACCTAAGAGCCTCTTGGTGGGCTAAAGCCCACCCTACGTACTCACCGAGAACGAGGTTAGGCGAGCATTTCGCCTTGCAGCTGATCCAGCCAGCGCTGGATCAGCTGCAAGCAGGCCGCTGGCTCGCCCAGAGCCAACAGATCGAGCTTTTGCGCCAAGCTAAAAGGCAGCAAATAAGCCAGTTGATTGACCAACGCCAGCTGACCCGCCACCTCGCCATCCAAGCCCATGGCGGCGACCCGTGGATGTTCGGCCAGCGCCAATAACAGCGCCTGTAAATCGGCATGCTGCTCGGCCAGCGCTAACTCATCCGGCTGACTTAACCAAGCCACAGTGGCCAGGCTCAACTGATCGGGTTGGACTTGAGCCTGCTCGACGCGAAAACGCCGAGCCCCGACCACCCGAATCCCCAGCAAACCATTCGGCAACTGTTGCCAATCGACAATCCGCGCCTCGCAGCCGATCTCGGCGCAACGGTCCGGCGCCGTGCCGACCTCCTGGCCATCCAGAATCGCCACCACACCAAAGCCGGTGCCTTGCTTAAGGCAGCGGCTGAGCATGTCCAAATAACGCGGTTCGAAAATCTGCAAGTCCAGCGGGCAACCTGGGAACAACACTGTATCGAGGGGAAATAACGGCAATTGCATAGGACGACCCGTTTAACTCAGCAAAGACACCATCAAAGGCAAGAATACCGCCGTCGCCATGCCCATCAAACTCATGGCCAGGGCGGCAAAGGCACCACTTTCTTCATCTTCTTGCAGCGCCCGCGCGGTGCCCACGGCATGCGCCGTCAAGCCCAGCGCCATGCCCACTGCAGCTGGATGGCGCACCCCGATCAGGCGTAACAACTCGGGGCCGCACATGGCGCCGAGCACCCCGGTGATCAGCACAAACACCGCCGCCAGCGCCGCCACACCACCAATTTGCTCGGCCACCAACATGGCAATCGGCGAGGTTACCGACTTCGGCGCGATGGTCATCAAGATCATCGGCTCGGCGCCAAACAGCCACGCCAGCAACACGCCCAGCAGCGTGGCCAGCACCCCGCCGATCAGCAGCGTTAGCACGGTCGGCCAGAACAGCTGGCGGATGCGACGTAAATTCACATACAGCGGCACCGCCAACGCCACGGTGGCCGGACCGAGCAGAACGATCAGCAGTTGTGCGCTTTGCTTGTATTCGACATAGCTCAGCCCGCAGGCCAGCAGCACACCGATCACTGCCAGCATCGACAACAACACCGGCTGCAAGAAGACCCAGCGGGTTTTCTCATAAGCCGCCAACGCCAGTTGATAGGCGGCCAAGGTAATCCCAACGCCAAACAGCGGATGATGAATCACCGCCTGCCAAGCGGCCATCACGACTCACCGCCACGGCGCGCCTGGCGCTCGATGAGCTTTTGCATCAACCAGCCGGCGAAGGCCAGCGACAGCAACAACGACAGGCTCAAGGCTCCGGCAATCGCCCAAAAATCCGCCGCCAAGACCCGCATATACACCATCACCCCGACCGCCGCCGGCACCAGCAGCAACGGCAGATAACGCAGCAGTCCCGTGGCGGCCACACTCAAGGGTTCGCCCACCTCGCCGCGCAGCAACAAGAAGCCAAGCAGCAACAGCATGCCGATAATCGGCCCCGGTAACATCGACAGCCACAACACATTTATTGCGGTGCCGCACAGTTGAAACAGCACCAGCCAAGTCAGGCCACGTAACAGCATGAGAGTCTCCCAAAGGATCGCGTCGCCATTATAAGCACAGCGACATATCGGCTATAACTTACGTCTGGCCGCCGCGTTTGCGGCTTGACCAAATCCGCGCCAGATGTTGATCTAAGGCCTTGGAGCAACACCCGCTAAAAACAACAACACCCGCGAATTTAAGGATAATTTATGGCACTCGTACCCGTAGTAGAACTCCAGGATTACATCGGCAAGGAACTTGGCCACTCCGCCTGGCTGAACATCGACCAAGAGCGGATCAACCAGTTTGCCGAATGCACCGGCGACCACCAATTCATCCACGTCGACCCGGAAAAAGCCAAGCTGACCCCGTTCGGCGGCACCATCGCCCACGGTTTTTTGTCGCTGTCACTGGCGCCCAAGCTGATGGAAGGCATCATGCTGATGCCGCAAGGCTTGAAGATGGCGGTCAACTACGGCCTGGACAGCGTGCGCTTTATTCAGCCGGTCAAAGTGAACTCCAACGTGCGCCTGGTGCTGACCCTGATCGACGCCACAGAGAAAAACCCCGGCCAGTGGCTGCTCAAAGCCAAGGCCGTGCTGGAGATCGAAGGCTCCGCAAAACCTGCCTATATCGCCGAAATGCTGACCCTCTGCTTCGTTTAAACAGTCGCAACTAGCAACGGGGCGCCATGAGCGCCCCGTTTGCGTTTAGAGCGCCAACAACACCGTGCATTCGTTTGCGCCATACTGCAGCCATTGCCTTGCTGACCTGGATGTCTTTGATGCGCTATTTGCTTGCCCCCTTAAGCCTTGCTTTGCTGCTGGTCGCCTGCGGCCAGGGCGAGCCCTTGACCCCGGCGAACGCCACCTTACCGGATGGCGGACGCTATCGCGGCGAAGTGGTCAACGGCCTGCTACAAGGCCCTGGGCGGCTGGATTACCGCAATGGCAGCTGGTACGCCGGACAATTCAAAGACGGTCAGGCGCACGGCACAGGCGAATGGCAAGGTCCCCACGGCGAGCATTACATCGGCGAGTTTCAACTAGGCGAATTCGACGGCCAAGGCAGCCTCGGCCACAAAGACGGCAGCCTGTATCAAGGTCACTTCAAACAAGGCCAGATGGACGGCGAAGGTCATTTACAGCAAGGCAAACTGAGCTACCGCGGCGAGTTCAAAGCCGATCAATACCATGGTCTTGGCGACCTCGAACTGGCCGACGGCAGCAACTACACCGGCCAGTTCAAACGCGGCGAACCCCAGGGCCAAGGGGTGCGCAAAGATGCCGATGGCAATCTGCTCAGCGGCACCTTCAAGCAGGGCTTGCTCGAGGGCGAAGGCAGCTACATGGGCGCCGAAGGTGAGCAGTACGTGGGCGGTTTTAAACACGACAGCTTTGACGGCAAGGGCCGCTACACCAGCAGCGAGGGCGATGTCTGGCTCGGTCAGTTCAAGCATGGCGCGCTCACCGGAGCCGGTGAATTTATTGGCAGTGACGGGCGTCACTACCAAGGCCAACTGCGCCATTGGCGCTTTAACGGCAAGGGCCAACTGCAACTGGCCGACGGCAGCCGATTCGTCGGTGAGTTTGCCGACGACGAGTACCACGGCCAAGGTCAACTCACCCTCGCCGATGGCAGCATTACCGGCGGCCAGTGGCAACATGGCCAGCGGGTTCGCGATGAGCAGGCACAACGCCTTGGCGACCCGTTGGAGCTCGGCTTGCTGGCGCAAGGACAGTTGCTCGAACACGCCCTGGCCGCCATCCCGCCGTCCACCCCGGCAATCGAGCTGTACAGCCTGACGCTGGCTGGCGACGGCTCGCAGAGCGTGTTCCTGCGCGAGGCCGACTACGCCAATCAACTTTTCAAAGAGCGCTTCGCCGCCCATGGCCAAATCAGTCTGACCAATAACCGCGACCATTTGACTGACCGGCCGCTGGCCACCCGCGAAAACCTGCGCCGCGCCGTCAAACCATTAGCGAACGCAGCGGCGCCGAAGACTTGGTGTTTATCTACCTGACCAGCCATGGCTCGCACGACCATCAACTGTCACTGCAGCAGCCACGCCTTGAGCTCGAAAGCCTGCCGGCCAGCGAGCTGGCCGAGCTGCTCAAGCCGCTGAAAAACCGCAACAAGGTGGTGGTGATTGCCGCCTGTTACGCCGGCGGCTTTATCCCGCCGCTGCAAGACGAAAAAACCCTGGTGATCGCGGCGGCCCGCGCCGACCGCGTGTCTTTTGGCTGCTCGGACGAGGCCGACTTCACCTACTTTGGCCGCGCCCTGCTGAGCGAGGCGCTGACCGAAACCGACGACCTGCCGCGCGCCTTCGAACTGGCCAAAACCAAGGTCGCCGAGCGGGAAAAAGCCGGCGACTTCCAAGCCTCCGAACCGCAGATGTGGGCGCCCAAAGGCGTGCTCGCCCAGTGGCGTAAATTGCGTCACCAGCAAGCCGAACATGCCCTTGGCAGGCCGTTGAAAAATGTAGCGAGCGACGGCTAGGCAAGGCGCAATCAGCCGAAAAAGCGCAGTGTACGAGCTGTACATGAGCATTTTGAGGCTGATTTCAACGCCGCATAGCCTAGCGCAGTAGTTTTCAACGGCCTGCTAGCGCCATCAACCTTGAGCAAAACAAAACCAGCCACTGAACTGGTCGTTACCCGGAGCACTGCCTATGTACCTCACACCGCAACGTATTTTGCTCGCCGGCGCCAGTGGCCTGACCGGCGAACACCTGCTCGATCGGCTGCTCAATGAACCGACCGTGGCGCATGTCTTGGCGCCCTCGCGGCGAGCGCTGGCCGGTCACCCGCATCTGGCCAATCCGGTCGGTGAACTGTCCACCTTGTTGCCGCAACTGACTGGCAACTTCGATACCGCCTTCTGCTGCCTGGGCACCACCCTCAAGCAAGCCGGCTCACAGGCAGCCTTTCGCGCCGTCGACCATGACCTGGTGCTGGCCTTCGCTGCACGCGCACGAGCCCTCGGCGCCCGACACTTATTGGTGATCAGCGCCCTCGGCGCCGACGCCAACTCGTCCGTGTTTTACAACCGCGTCAAAGGGGAAATGGAAAACGCCTTGCACGCGCAAAACTGGCCGCAGCTGACCATCGCCCGGCCTTCGCTGCTGCTCGGCCCACGCCGCGAATTTCGCCTTGGCGAACGCTTGATCGCGCCCCTGGCCCGCTGGATTCCTGGTAAATATCGCGGCATTCAAGCCTGCACCTTGGCCCGCGCCCTCTGGCGCCTGGCGCTGGAAGAGCAAGACGGCACGCGGATTATCGAATCGACGCAGCTGCGCCAGCTTGGCCGTTAAGGATATTGATTGATGGGATTTTACGATCGCCACTTGCTGCCCCACCTGATCGACTTCGCCTGCGGCATGGGCGCCGTGATGAAAACCCGCGCGCAAGTGGTGCCTTTGGCCGAGGGTCGCGTACTGGAGATTGGTATCGGCAGCGGGCTGAACCTGAGCTTTTATGAGCCGAACAAAGTCAGCGCAATTGTCGGCGTCGACCCGTCGGCCGAGATGCAAAAGCTGGCCCAGCAACGCGCCGCGCAGATCAGCATTCCGGTACAGATGATCGCCCTGGAACTGGGGCAGATTCAGGCGGCCGACGCCAGTTTCGACAGCATCGTCTGCACCTTCACCCTCTGCACCATCCCCGATGCCTTAGCGGCATTAAAAGAGATGCGCCGGGTGCTCAAACCCGGCGGCAAGCTGCTGTTCAGCGAACACGGGCTGGCCCCGGACCTGTCGGTGGTGCGTTGGCAAAATCGCCTGACGCCGATCTGGAAACCGCTGGCCGGCGGCTGTCATTTAAACCGCGACATCCCGGCGCTGCTGCGCGCTGGCGGCTTTCAAATCGAGCAACTCGACAGCCGCTACCTCAAGGGCCCACGGCCGATGACTTGGGTGTCGTGGGGCTGGGCGGTGTAAATGGACTCGGTGGGCTGAAGCCCACCCTACAGCCCGCCGCTTACGCCGACGCCTACACCCAGTTCGGCCAAGACCGTAAAGGGCAGCACCAAAGTATCCAGCAGCGCACTAAAGGGCAGGTCGAGCGCCGGATAGCTCGGCGGCTCGCTGCCAAAGCGCGGCACCGGACAGCAGCCGCCATGCAGGGCGTACCAGTCCAGGCGGGTGCCAGAATAAATAATCGGCAAGTCCGTCTTAGCCCCGTTCAGGGTACTGACGCTGGCGCAGCCTTGCAGCAAGCAGGCCGCCAGCAGTAGCCCCAGCGGTTTATTCATGGCTATGTAGCCGTTACGTGTTGAACGCCACACACCTCGTAGGAGGGGCTTTAGCCGCGATGCCTTGCGGTGTGTCAGCGAGCGCTGAGGGACGCGGGTCGCGGCTAAAGCCCCGCCTACAAAAGCTGCAGCCTGCGCAACGCATAACGGGCACATAACCTTATTCATCGCCGCTGCCGTGATGATGCTCGCCCCAACGCGGCAGCATGTCCTGGGGGATATTCAGGCAGTTGAGAATCCGCGCCACGACGAAGTCGATCAGATCATCAATGGTTTGTGGCTGGTGATAAAAACCTGGCGAGGCCGGCAGAATGGTCACCCCAAGATTGGACAGCTTGAGCATATTTTCCAGATGGATGCTGGAAAATGGCGCCTCCCGTGGTACCAGAATCAGCTGGCGGCGCTCCTTGATGGCCACGTCGGCGGCCCGCTCGATCAGGTTGTTGCAGGCACCCGTGGCAATCGCCGACAGGGTGCCGGTCGAGCACGGCACCACCACCATGGCGGTCGGTGCGCCGGAGCCGGAGGCCGCCGGCGCCATCCAGTCTTCCTTGCCATACACGCGGATCTGCCCGGCCACGGCGCCGGTGTATTCAGTCAAGAACGCCTGCATTGCCTGGGCTTTGGCCGGCAGGCACACGTCGGTTTCGGTGGCCAGCACCAACTGCGCGGCCTTGGAGATCAGAAAATGCACCTCGCGCTCTTCGCGCACCAAACAATCCAGCAGGCGCAGGCCGTACTGAGCGCCCGAGGCGCCGGTCATGGCCAAGGTAATTCGTTCAGGACCACTCATAAATTCACTCTCAACGCTGTTGCGCTTGCTTATGCTGCGTTGAAAGCCTGCTCGAAATGCTCATTTACAGCTGTAAACTCCGCTTTCTCGCAGGCTTTCGCCTGACCTAATTTGCGCTCACGACGCCTTGAGCGCGAACTTCCACTTTCTATTCCGCTAGCGCCACAGCCAGCTTGCCATGCAAGCCACCGAAGCCGCCGTTGCTCATCACCACCACCTGGGTGCCGGGGGCGGCCAATGCTTTAACCCCGCTGATGATCTGCTCCAGCGAATCGCAGACCTGGGTCGGCACCGTGCTGCTGGCCACAGTGGCGGCCAAGTCCCAACCGAGGTTGGCCGGGGCGTACCAGAACACCTGATCGGCTTGGGCGACGGATTCCGGTAACCCGGCGCGATGGGCGCCGAGTTTCATCGAGTTGGAGCGCGGCTCGATGATGGCGATCAACTGCGCCGCGCCGACGCTTTTACGCAGGCCGTCGAGGGTGGTGGCGATAGCGGTGGGGTGGTGGGCAAAGTCGTCATAGATGGTCACGCCCGCCACTTCGGCGACCTTCTCCATACGCCGTTTGACGTTCTTGAATGCGCTCAAGCCGGCAATCCCCAGCTCCGGCACCACACCAACGTGGCGCGCCGCCGCCAGACACACCAGGGCGTTGGCGACGTTGTGCTGACCAGTCAGCGGCCAGTCGACCACGCCTTGCACTGCGCCGGCGAACAGCACTTCGAAACGCGAGCCGTCTTCGCTAAGTAATCGAGCCTGCCATTGGGCGCCTTCGCCGGTGGTCTGCACGGGCGTCCAGCAGCCCATCTCGATCACTCGCTGCAAGGCGGCTTCCGCTTGCGGATAAATAACCAGGCCTTCGCTGGGGATGGTCCGTATCAGATGATGGAACTGCCGCTCGATGGCGGCCAGATCCGGGAAGATATCCGCATGATCGAACTCAAGGTTATTCAGAATCGCCGTGCGTGGGCGGTAGTGGACGAACTTGCTGCGCTTGTCGAAGAAGGCGCTGTCGTATTCGTCGGCCTCGATCACGAAGAACGGCGTATCGCCCAGGCGCGCCGAAATACCGAAATTCTGTGGTACGCCGCCAATCAAAAAGCCCGGACTCATGCCGGCATGTTCCAACACCCAGGCCAGCATGCTGCTGGTGGTGGTTTTGCCGTGAGTGCCGGCCACCGCCAACACCCAACGCCCTTGCAGCACATGCTCGGCCAGCCATTGCGGACCGGACACGTAGGCCAAGCCCTTGTTCAACACATACTCCACCGCCGGATTGCCGCGCGACAGGGCGTTGCCGATCACCACCAGATCCGGTGCCGGCGTGAGCTGAGCCGGGTCATAACCCTGGATCAGTTCGATGCCCTGGGCCTGCAGCTGGGTGCTCATGGGCGGGTAAACATTGGCGTCGGAGCCGGTCACGCGATGGCCCAACTCCTTAGCCAGCACCGCCAGCGAGCCCATAAAAGTGCCACAGATACCGAGAATATGGATGTGCATGGGTTACCTCAAAAAACGGCCTTGCGACGAGCGCAAAAACGGGCGCCACGGCCCGCACAAACTAGGCCGGCAGGTTACCGCAGGCGTTGGTACGGGGCCAGCACGGCGCGGTGCGCTGGCAAACGCATCAACCCGTAGGAGCGGCTGAAGCCGCTCCTACGGGAATGCTGGCTTGCTGCAGATTTGTGCTGACGGGCACGGCTCTTGTAGGAGGGGCTTTAGCCGCGACCGCCCCGCGATTCAACCCTGCTCGCAGCGCTCGATGCCATGTTTGCGCAGCTTGCGATACAGGGTGTTGCGGCTGATGCCCAACTGCTCGGCGGTGTGGGTCATGTGCCAGTGCTGGGCCTGCAACGCCGCCAACAAAGCGCTGCGCTCGGCATCATCCAGTGGGCCGGCGACGCTGCTTTGTACTGGCGCTGGCAAGACCTGGGTTTGCAGCTGGGCTTGGCGAATCGACGCGGGCAAGTCGCCGAGCCGAATGCAGCCATCGTCGCAAAGCGCCGCCAGGGTGCGCAGCACGTTGCGCAATTGCCGCACGTTGCCGGGCCAGTGGTAATCGAGCAGCGCCTGGCGGGCACTGGGTTCCAGTAGCAGCGGCTGGCCGGCGGCTTCCTGCGCCAGCAAGTGCTCAAGCAATTGCAACTTGTCCGTGCGCTGGCAAATCCAGCACCAGGCCGTTGAGGCGGTAAAACAGGTCTTCGCGAAAACTGCCGGCCGTCACCCGCTCATCCAGCGCTCTGTGGGTGGCGCTGATGATGCGTACATCGATGGCCTGCGGCTCGCCGCCAATCGGCACCACCAGGCGATCTTCCAAGACCCGCAGCAAACGGGTTTGCAGCGCCAGCGGCATGTCGCCAATTTCATCCAAAAACAGGGTGCCACCGTCGGCCTGCTGCAACTTGCCGCGCATGCCATCTTTGCGCGCGCCGGTAAAACTGCCGCCGCGATAGCCGAACAGCTCGCTCTCGATCAGGTTCTCCGGGATCGCCGCGCAGTTCAGCGCCACGAAGGCCTTGGCCGCCCGCGAACTGCCCTGGTGCACGGCCTTGGCGAACGCCTCTTTGCCCGAGCCGGTCTCGCCATTCAGCAACAAGGGCACGTCGCGTTCGAACACTCGCACGGCGCGACGCAAGTCGTTTTGCAAGGCGGCATCGGCCATGCACCAGGGTTGCGCGGTGCTCTGCGCCGCTGCTGGCGCTGGGCGATTGAAGGTCGGCACGCTGCGCGGCGCACCGCGCAGCATGGCAAACAAGACCCGGCCGTTACGGCTGCGCAATGGCCAGCTGGCGCTCGGTTGCGGGCTGGCGCGGCCAAGCAGTTCATCCAGCCGACAATCAAAAAAGTTCTCTAGCGGTTGCCCAAGCAACGCCGAGCGAGTCAGCCCGAGCAGGTTCATCGCACTCTGATTGACCGCGCTGATCCGCCCCTCGCCGTCAAAGGCCAGCAGGCCCTCGCTGAACAAACCGACGTACTCGGCCTGCAGATGAAAACGCAGCAGCCACTGGCCCTCGAAGCGCCGTAAGAAGTAACAGCTCTCAATCATCTTCGCCGACAGGTTGACCAGCGCCATGGTGTGAAACTGGCTCTGGCGCGACACGTCGCGGCGCGCCGAGGACACGTCCAGCACCGCCAGCAAATCGCCCTGGGCATCGAATACTGGGCTGGCCGAGCAGGTCAGCCCGGTGTGGCGGCCGCGAAAATGTTCGTCGCGGTGAATGGTCAGGGCCTGGCGTTCAACCAAACAGGTGCCGATGCCATTGGTACCCTCGCAGGCTTCGCTCCAGTCGGCGCCGAGCCACAGCCCGGCACGTTCGAAGGTCTTGCGCTCGGCATCGCCGGTGACGCTGTTGAGGATCACCCCACGGGAGTCGGTAAGCAGCACCGCATGACCGCTGCCGGACAGTTGCTGGTGCAAGTTGGTCATCTCGCCGCCGGCGATTTCCAGCACCTGCTGCAAGCGTTCGCGCGACTCCAGCACGCGACTGTGCTCCAACACTGTGGGCGCCATGCGCTGCGCCGGGTCGAGTTGATAGTCCTGCAGGCAACGCAACCAGGAGCGGGCGATGGATGCATCCGCAGCCGGCCCGGCCAATTGCTGGATGCCCTGCCCGACCGTGAGCACCTGCTGGGTGTGCTGACTAAATTGATTCGCCGGCATTGTTATTGTTCTCCGCCTTAGAAATGGCTCAGTAGCCGTTAAGTGTTGACGGCAAAGCCTAGGGTGGGCTTCAGCCCACCAAAGCCCTTATCACCCGGCGGTGGGCTGAAGCCCACCCTATGACCCATATCGCTGCATAGCCTTAAAACCCGCGTCTACCGCGCTGAATATCGACCAGCATTACCCAGGCTCCGGGGCTTTGCAATGCGCAGCTGACTGACCGGTCGTCGCTCGCGCCAGACCTGTGACAATTTGTCACCCTGAGCGTATCGCCGTCGATACAAGGGCACCGGCAACTTAGCTTTGCAAACGGGTAAAGCCCCTCTAAATCAGCCATCTCGCAACCTTGGCCCGGCCCTTGCTCTAGGCTTAGGTAGCGCCACCGAGCGCACTCCTCTGCAACCTAATAACAAGCACAAAAAACCAGGAGATTCTCAGCATGCGTTATGCCCACCCAGGTACCGAAGGCGCCCTCGTTTCCTTCAAGACTCGCTACGGCAACTACATCGGCGGCGAATTTGTCGCGCCGGTCAAAGGCCAATACTTCACCAACAGCTCGCCAGTAAATGGCCAGCCGATTGCCGAATTCCCCCGCTCCACGGCCGAAGACATCGACAAGGCCCTGGACGCAGCCCACGCCGCAGCCGATGCCTGGGGCAAGACCTCGGTGCAAGCGCGCTCTGGGGTACTGCTGAAAATTGCCGACCGTATCGAAGCCAATCTCGAACTGCTGGCCATCACCGAAACCTGGGACAACGGCAAGGCCGTGCGCGAAACCCTGAACGCTGACATCCCGCTGGCCGCCGATCACTTCCGTTATTTTGCCGGCTGCCTGCGCGCCCAAGAAGGCAGCGCCGCCGAGATCGATGGCAACACCGTGGCCTATCACATCCATGAACCGCTGGGCGTGGTCGGGCAGATCATCCCGTGGAACTTCCCGCTGCTGATGGCCGCCTGGAAGCTGGCCCCGGCCCTGGCCGCCGGCAACTGCGTGGTGCTGAAACCGGCCGAGCAAACGCCGCTGGGCATAACAGTGCTGATGGAGCTGATCGGCGACCTGCTGCCGCCGGGCGTACTCAACGTGGTGCAAGGTTTTGGCAAAGAGGCCGGCGAAGCGCTGGCGACTAGCAAGCGCATCGCCAAGATCGCCTTCACCGGCTCCACTCCGGTGGGCGCGCACATTCTCAAGTGCGCCGCCGAGAACATCATCCCGAGCACCGTCGAGCTGGGCGGCAAGAGCCCGAATATCTTCTTCGAAGACATCATGCAGGCCGAGCAAAGCTTTATCGAAAAGGCCGCCGAAGGCCTGGTGCTGGCGTTCTTCAACCAGGGCGAAGTCTGCACCTGCCCATCCCGCGCCTTGGTGCAGGAATCGATCTACCCAGCCTTTATGAAGGAGGTAATGAAGAAGGTTAATCAGATCAAACGCGGCGACCCGCTGGACACCGAGACCATGGTCGGCGCCCAAGCGTCCGAGCAGCAGTTCGACAAGATTCTCAGCTACCTGGAAATCGCCAAACAAGAAGGCGCCGAACTGCTCACCGGCGGTGGCGTGGAGAAACTCGCCGGCTCCTTGGGCGGCGGTTATTACATCCAGCCGACCCTGCTCAAGGGTCACAACAAGATGCGCGTATTCCAAGAGGAAATCTTCGGCCCGGTGGTCAGCGTCACCACTTTTAAGGACGAAGCCGAAGCCTTGGCGATTGCCAACGACACCGAGTTCGGCCTCGGTGCCGGCCTCTGGACCCGCGACATCAATCGCGCCTACCGCATGGGCCGGGCGATTAAAGCCGGCCGCGTGTGGACCAACTGCTATCACCTGTACCCCGCCCACGCCGCCTTCGGTGGCTACAAGAAATCGGGTGTTGGCCGCGAGACCCATAAAGTGGCACTCGAGCACTATCAACAGACCAAAAACCTGCTGGTCAGCTATGACATCAACCCGCTGGGCTTCTTTTAAGCGCTCTACTGCGCTGAAAACGTCCTCTGCATAGCTAAAAACGCAAACCCCCACGCCAGCCGCTCGCTATTGGCGGCAGCTGGCATGGGCGTTGCGTACCTCGACAAAACTCTTGGTCTGTTCAACTCTCGGGCGGGTACTCAATATGACAACGACAACGCAACTCAAACCAACCCTCGGCACCCTGCACCTCTGGGGCATCGCCGTCGGCTTGGTGATTTCCGGCGAATACTTCGGCTGGAGTTATGGCTGGGGCAGCGCCGGCACCATGGGCTTTCTGGTCACGGCCTTGATGGTCGCGACCATGTACACCTGCTTTATCTTCAGCTTTACCGAGCTGACCACCGCCATTCCCCACGCGGGCGGGCCCTTCGCTTACAGCCGGCGGGCCTTTGGTCCCAAGGGCGGCTTGATTGCCGGCCTGGCCACGCTGATCGAGTTCGTCTTCGCGCCACCGGCCATTGCCATGGCCATCGGCGCTTACTTGAATGTGCAGTTCCCCGAACTGGACCCCAAGCATGCGGCGGTCGGCGCCTACATCGTCTTTATGACCCTGAACATCCTCGGCGTCAGCATTGCCGCCACCTTTGAACTGGTGGTGACGGTATTGGCGGTGGCCGAGTTGTTGGTGTTTATGGGCGTGGTGGCACCGGGCTTCAGCTTCAGCAACTTCGCCTTGAATGGCTGGTCGGGCGCCAACGAGTTCAGCAGTGCGGCAATTCCAGGAATGTTCGCGGCGATTCCTTTCGCCATCTGGTTCTTCCTCGCCATCGAAGGCGCGGCCATGGCCGCCGAAGAAGCCAAGGACCCAAAACGCACCATTCCCAAAGCCTATATCAGCGGCATTCTGACCCTGGTGTTCCTGGCAGTCGGGGTGATGGTGATGGCTGGCGGTGTCGGCGACTGGCGCCAACTGTCGAACATCAACGACCCACTGCCCCAGGCGATGAAAGCCGTGGTCGGTGATAATTCGACCTGGATGCACATGCTGGTGTGGATCGGCCTGTTCGGTCTGGTGGCGAGCTTTCACGGCATCATCCTCGGCTACTCGCGGCAGTTCTTCGCCCTCGCTCGCGCCGGCTACCTGCCGCGCGGCCTGGCTAAGCTGAACCGCTTCCAAACCCCACACCGGGCGATTCTGGCCGGCGGTGTGATCGGCATCGCGGCTATCTACAGCGACGGCCTGATCAACCTGCAAGGCATGACCCTGACCGCCGCAATGATCACCATGGCGGTGTTCGGCGCCATCGTGATGTACATCATGAGCATGCTCAGCCTGTTTAAACTGCGCAAAGCCGAGCCGAATCTGGAGCGCAGTTTCCGCGCCCCTGGCTATCCGATAGTGCCGGGCATCGCCTTGGTATTGGCTGTGGTGTGCTTGGTGGCGATGGCTTGGTTTAATGCCATGATCGGAATGGTGTTCCTCGGCTTTATGGTGGTGGGTTTCGTCTACTTCCAACTGACCTCACACCACCGCGCCAATGCACCTGCGGATGCGATGCTGACCGGGGTTTAACCGCCAGCGCGGTTTGTAGGAGCCAGCTTGCTGGCGATGCTCTTGCGCGGCGCGGATCGCCAGCAAGCTGGCTCCTACAATGGGCTACGGCCCGACTCAACACTTAATCGACACACAGCTTTGCTCTAACCTAACGAGCCGTTGCAGGAGTAACCCCATGGCCCGTTTTACCCATTGCGTTGGGGTGGAAACCTTCCACTTCGACAGCCTCAAAGATGTCATGGCCAAAGCCAGCCCGGCCCGTTCCGGCGACTTTCTCGCCGGGGTGGCCGCCAGTAATGCCGGCGAACGAGTCGCCGCGCAGATGGCGCTGGCCAATATCCCGCTGAAACACTTCCTCGACGAGGCGCTGATCCCCTACGAAGAAGATGAAGTCACCCGGCTGATTATCGACAGCCACGACGCGGCAGCCTTTGCCGTGGTCAGCCACCTGACTGTCGGCGGCCTGCGCGATTGGCTGCTCAGCGACCTGGCCGATGAAACCAGCCTGCGCGCCCTGGCCCCCGGCCTGACGCCGGAAATGGCTGCGGCGGTATCCAAGTTGATGCGTGTGCAAGACTTGGTGTTAGTGGCGCAAAAGATCCGCGTGGTCAGCCGCTTTCGCAACACCGTCGGCCTGCGCGGGCGGATGTCCACCCGCCTGCAGCCCAATCACCCCACCGACGAGCCGGCCGGTATCGCCGCCAGCATTCTCGACGGCCTGCTGTACGGCAACGGCGACGCCATGATCGGCATCAACCCGGCCACCGACAACCTCGCCTCCATCTGCACGATGCTGCAGATGCTCGATGCGGTGATCCAGCGCTACGAGATCCCCACTCAGGCTTGCGTGCTGACCCACGTGACCACCTCGATCGAGGCGATCAACCGTGGCGTACCGCTGGACCTGGTGTTCCAGTCGATCGCCGGCACCCAGGCGGCCAACGCCAGTTTCGGTATCAACCTCAATCTGTTGCAGGAAGGCTACGAGGCTGGCCTGAGCCAAAAACGCGGCACGGTCGGCAACAACCTGATGTATTTCGAGACCGGCCAGGGCAGCGCGCTGTCGGCCAACGCCCACCATGGCCTCGACCAGCAAACCTGCGAGACCCGCGCCTACGCGGTGGCCCGGCATTTCAAGCCGTTTCTGGTGAATACCGTGGTCGGTTTTATCGGCCCGGAATACCTCTATAACGGCAAACAGATCATCCGCGCAGGCTTAGAAGACCACTTCTGCGGCAAGCTGCTGGGCCTGCCGATGGGTTGCGACATCTGCTACACCAACCACGCCGAAGCCGATCAGGACGACATGGACGTGTTGCTCACCCTCTTGGGCGTAGCCGGGATCAACTTCATCATGGGCATCCCCGGCTCCGACGACATCATGCTCAACTACCAGACCACCTCTTTTCACGACGCCCTCTATGCCCGGCAAACCTTGGGACTGAAACCCGCGCCCGAGTTCGAAGCCTGGCTGCAGCGCATGGGTATTTTCAGCCAAGCCGATGGCCAGGTGCGTTTCGGTAACAACCTACCGCCGGCGTTCCGCCAGGCATTGGCGCAACTCAATTGAACAGGCTGAGACACTGCCATGCCCGATGACCAATCACTCACCGACCCTTTGCTGGCGCTGCGCAGCCTGACCTCGGCGCGCATTGCCCTGGGCCGCACCGGCATCAGCCTGCCGACCAGCGCCCAGCTGGACTTCCAATACGCCCACGCCCAGGCCCGCGACGCCGTGCACCTGGCCTTCGACCACGCGGGCTTGCGCGCCCAGTTAAGCGATAAAAACCGCGCCAGCCTGCTGCTGCACAGCGCCGCAGATGATCGCCATAGCTACTTACAGCGCCCGGATTTAGGCCGCCGCTTACACTGCGACTCGGCCCAGCAATTGCGCGACTACGCGGCAGCCAATCCAGGCGGCGTCGATCTGGCCATCGTCATCGCCGACGGCCTCTCGGCGCTGGCCGTGCACCGGCACAGCTTGCCGCTGCTGGCCCGCCTGGAAGAGCAGGCGCTGAATGAGGGTTGGTCGCTGGCGCCGGTAGTGCTAGTGGAGCAAGGTCGGGTGGCTGTGGCCGATGAAGTCGGTGAACTGTTGGGGGCGAAAATGACGGTGATCCTGATTGGCGAGCGCCCCGGGCTCAGCTCGCCGGACAGCCTCGGTCTGTATTTCACTTACCGGCCCAAGGTCGGCCTCACCGACGCCTATCGCAACTGCATCTCCAACGTGCGCTTGGAGGGCCTCAGCTACGCCCTAGCCACCCACCGGCTGCTGTGCTTGATGCGCGAGGCTTGCCGGCGGCAGTTGTCGGGCGTCGACCTCAAGGACGAGGCGCAGCTGCAAACGCTGGAAGGTGACGAGGCGCTCGCACCAACCCGCAACTTCTTACTGGCGGCCGCGCACGACGACTAGGCGTGCAACTGCGCCCGCCAGCAAAGGCCACAAGCCAACCCGAGTAAAAACCCAACAAAATGCCAGCGACGCCGAGCACAAGGTTAAACGCTTGTTTGGATTGCACTTTCTATCTGGATTAGGCAGCATCTGGCTCAAGACATGGCACAGCGCCTGCAGATAATTACAACTCCCAACTGAACTCGAGGTCCACCATGCGCATAGTCCAAGCCACCCTGGAGCATCTGGATCTACTGACTCCGCTATTTGTTAAATACCGTGAGTTCTACAACGCCATGCCCTACCCCGAGACCTCGCGCAGCTTTCTGGAAAAGCGCCTGAGCCGTAAAGAATCGGTGATTTACCTGGCGCTGGCCGACAAAGACGACACCTTGCTGGGCTTTTGCCAGCTCTACCCGAGCTTCTCGTCGCTGACCCTCAAGCGCGTGTGGATCCTCAACGACATCTATGTCTGCGAAGACGCCCGCCGCCAACTGGTCGCGGATGGCTTGATGCAGCAAGCGAAAAAAATGGCCCGCGAAACCAATGCCATTCGCCTGCGCGTCTCCACCAGCATCCATAACGACGTGGCGCAGAAGGTTTACGAGTCGATTGGTTTTCGCGAAGACAGCCAATTCAAAAACTACACCCTCGAACTCAACGACGAATAAGCCTCTTTACCCGTTACTTACTGGATGTAAAACGTAGGGTGGGCCTTAGCCCACCAAGGCCCGAATACAACTCTGATGTGGTCATTCAAAGCCTGGCGCCAGCGTCGCATTTTGCGCAATAACCCACTCAGCCCTGCCACCTGGGCCAAGGTCCGCCAACAATTACCGATTCTTGACGGCCTCAGCGCCAGCGATGAGCAACTCCTGCGTGACCGCGCCGTACTGTTTCTGCACGCCAAGCACCTCACCGCCCTGCCCGGCGTCAGCTTGAACGATGAGGCTCGTCTGCATCTGGCGGCGCTGGCCGAACTGCCGTTGCTGCAGCTGAGCGATCTGGACTGGTACCAGGGCTTTCACGAGATAGTTCTGTATCCGGACGACTTTCGCAGCCCCCAGCAGCATCGCGATGCCAGTGGCGTGGTGCATGAATGGGCCGGTGAACACAGCGGCGAGGCCTGGTTGCAAGGCCCGGTGATTCTGGCGTGGCCCGGCGTACTGCAGAGCGGCCAGTGGGACGGCTACAACTTGGTGATCCATGAATTGGCGCACAAGCTCGACATGCTCAACGGCTCGGCCAATGGTTTGCCGCCGCTGCACGCCGACATGCGCCAGAGCGACTGGGCGCAGGTGATGCAAACGGCCTACGAGCACCTGAATACCCAGCTCGATCACCATCCCCACGGCGAACCGCCGATCGATGCCTACGCAGGCGAAAACCCCGCCGAGTTCTTTGCCGTGTGCAGCGAGTATTTCTTCAGCGCCCCCGATTTGCTCAGCGCCGCCTACCCCAAGGTGTATGCGCAACTGCGGCTGTTTTACCGCCAAGACCCACTGACGCGCCATCAACAACTCGTGACAGAGCAGCATTTACGCCACACAAGACCAAAGGCGTAGGCCGCCGGCGTAGCAACGGCGCAGGAATATGCCTATAATCCGGCCACTTTTTTGGCCCATCCCTGGGAGTCACCTATGAGCTACAGCAAGGTTCCAGCAGGTAAAGACCTGCCAAACGACATTTACGTAGTTGTCGAAATCCCGGCCAACCACGCGCCGATCAAGTATGAAATCGACAAAGACACCGACTGCCTGTTCGTCGACCGCTTCATGGCCACGCCGATGTTCTACCCGGCTAACTACGGCTACATCCCCAACACCCTGGCCGACGACGGCGACGCCCTCGACGTATTGGTAGTGACTCCGTACCCAGTAGCCCCAGGCTCGGTAGTACGCGCCCGTCCAATCGGCGTGCTGCACATGACCGACGAAGCCGGTGGCGACGCCAAGCTGATCGCCGTACCGCACGACAAGCTGAGCCAGCTGTATGTGGACATCAAGGAATACACCGACCTGCCAGCCCTGCTGCTGGAGCAAATCAAGCACTTCTTCGAGAACTACAAAGATCTCGAGAAAGGCAAATGGGTCAAAGTTGAAGGCTGGGGCAATGCCGATGCAGCCCGCAGCGAGATTTTAAAGGCGGTTGCGGCTTACCAAAAATAAGCCAAACCCACCCCCTAAAAACCGGCCACAAGCCGGTTTTTTTATGCCCGCGAAAACACTCGCCGCAGTGCAATCCGGCGCTTAACAGTGACTCCAAACAGCCTGTTAGCTGTCCGCCGATTTGCCCGCACAGCGCCGCTCTGCTAGTGTCGCGACCGTTCCAGCCAGCCGAGAGAGCCACCATGGCCCGCAAAAAAGCCACTGCCGATTTCGAACATTCCTTAGCCGACCTGCAAGTGCTGGTTGAGCGCTTGGAGAACGGCGAGTTATCGCTGGAAGACTCCCTAAGCTCCTTCGAGCAGGGCATTCGCCTGACCCGCGAGTGCCAAGCCGCTCTGGCCCAGGCCGAGCAGAAGGTGCAACTGCTGCTGGAGCGCGACGGCGAACTGGAGCAAGTCCCTTTCGACCCAGAGCCATCAGTATGATCGCCGCCTATCAGGCGCAGTGCCAAGCCCGCGCCGATGCTGCGCTGACAGCGCTGCTGGTGGCGCCGCACGCCGAGCTTGAGCGGCTCTATCAAGCCATGCGTTATAGCGTGGTCAACGGCGGCAAGCGCATTCGCCCGCTGCTGGTGTATGCCGCCTGCGAAGCCCTGGGTGGCCGCGCCGCGCAAGCCGATGGCGCCGCCTGCGCGGTGGAGTTGATCCACGCCTACTCGCTGGTGCATGACGATTTGCCGGCCATGGACGACGACGATTTGCGCCGTGGCCAACCCACCACCCACAAAGCCTTTGATGAAGCCTGCGCGATTCTGGCCGGCGATGGCCTGCAAAGCCTGGCCTTCGAAGTGCTCGCCGACGCGCAGCGCAACCCCCAGGATGCCGACACCCGCTTGCGCATGCTGAGTTGCTTGAGCCGCGCGGCCGGGCCGGCCGGCATGGTCGGCGGACAGGCGATTGATCTGGGTTCGGTCGGCCACAAGCTCGATCAAACCGCACTGGAATTGATGCACAGGCACAAAACTGGCGCGCTGATCGAAGCCAGCGTCAGCCTCGGCGCACTGGCCAGCGGCAAAGCAGATGCCGCAACGCTGGCGGCTTTGGCAAGCTATGCCCAGGCGATTGGCTTGGCCTTTCAGGTGCAGGACGACATTCTCGATGTGGAGAGCGACACCGCCACCCTGGGCAAACGCCAGGGTGCCGACATCGCCCGCGACAAACCCACTTATCCGGCCCTACTCGGCCTGGACGCCGCCAAGGCCTACGCGCTTGAGCTGCGCGACCAAGCGTTGGCGGCCCTGCAATGCTTCGACGCCAGTGCCGAAGCGCTGCGCGCCTTGGCGCGCTTTATTGTCGAACGCCGTAACTAGCCGCGCAGCAAACTCCCGGCACGCCGCGCCGTTAGCATGTGCGCGCGAATAAACAGCCAAGGCATCAGCAAGCCAACAAACAAGCCCATCACCAGCCCTCGCAAGCCTTGCCAGAGCAACGGCTCCAGGCCCAGCAACGGCTCGAGCTTTTTCAAGCTGATCTGCACGGCGATAAAAGCCAGCGAGCCGATCAGCGCCACCACGGCCCGCTGCCATAGCAATACCGGCGGGGTAAAGGGCAACCGGGCATTGCCCAGCAACACGCCGATCAGCATGCCGCCAAGCAAGGGGATGTAGTTGGGCGGTGTGCCGGGCCAGGTGAAGAAACTCAGCAGCGCAACGGCCACGATCAAGACCAAATGCCCGGGCAGATTTGCCGCCGACCAGCAGCGCCAATCCTTCACCTGAGCAAACAGAATCAGTGTTGCGCCGCCGATCAGGCCGCCGCCCAGCACATCTTCTAGATCATGGGCGGCCAGGTACAGGCGACTGAACATAATCGCCAGCACGATAAAACCACACAGCAGCCAGGCCCAGGTGCGCCGCAACTCATAGGCCAGCCACAGCCACAGCACCACCGCCACCTGCGCATGACCCGACGGCAAGCCGTAACTGGCGCCGACCAAATCATCCAGGCGCATCTCCAGCGGCGGGCGCGGATCTTGCCAGAGGTCTTTTAGATAGGCATTCAGCAAGGCGCTAACCGTCACCAGCACAAACAGGCGCAGGAACAACGGCCGATTCCAGGCCCAGTAACCCAGCGGCAGAAAGAACAAAATGAACTTCTCGTAACCGAGCAGGCTAAAGCCGTGCATCAACAGGGTCAGCCAATCACTGCGCAGCGGCAGCACCCAGTCGAGGTTGTGCAACAGGTGCTGTAAATAGTCGTGCATGCAAAGCCTTAGGCGGGCAAACCGCTCTTGTTGAAAAATCAGCAGCCTTCTTAATGCATTCCAGCCGAGAGTTGCAAGCCTGTGGGTTCAATCACTGCGGCGAATAAAACTCCGCCCCTGACACCTAGCGCCAATCCATTGTTTGGGCTGGCTGGCATGCTTCGGGTAAACTGCCGGATCTTTTGCCCCGCTACCCCACGAACGCGATACTCCAGATGCCGACGACTTTTCACCAGATCCCCCGTGAGCGCCCCGTAACGCCGCTGCTTGACCGCGCGAGCACGCCGGACGGCCTGCGCCGCCTGGCCGAGGCGGAGCTGGAGGGTCTGGCGGATGAGCTGCGCCAGTACCTGCTGTACACGGTCGGCCAGACTGGCGGGCACTTTGGTGCGGGCCTGGGCGTTATCGAGCTGACTATCGCCCTGCACTATGTGTTCGACACCCCCGATGATCGCCTGGTCTGGGACGTGGGCCATCAGGCCTATCCGCACAAGATTCTCACCGGCCGCCGCGAGCAGATGGGCAGCTTGCGCCAGAAGGACGGCATCGCCGCCTTCCCACGGCGCAGCGAGAGCGAGTACGACACCTTTGGCGTCGGCCACTCCAGCACCAGCATCAGCGCCGCCTTGGGCATGGCGATTGCCGCGCGCATCCAGGGCAGCAAACGCAAAGCCGTGGCGGTGATCGGTGACGGCGCCATGACCGCCGGCATGGCCTTCGAGGCGCTTAACCACGCCTCGGATGTGGGCGCCAATATGCTGGTGGTGCTCAACGACAACGACATGTCGATCTCCAACAATGTCGGTGGGCTGTCTAATTATCTGGCCAAGATTCTCTCCAGCCGCACCTACGCGAGCATGCGCGAGGGCAGCAAGAAGATTCTCTCGCGCCTGCCCGGCGCCTGGGAAATCGCCCGCAAGACCGAAGAGCACGCCAAAGGCATGCTGGTCCCCGGCACTCTGTTTGAAGAACTCGGCTGGAACTACATAGGCCCGATCGACGGCCATGACCTGCCGACCCTGCTGGCCACCCTGCGCAATATGCGCGACTTGGACGGCCCGCAGTTTCTGCACATCAGCACCAAAAAAGGCAAAGGCTTCGGCCCCGCCGAGCTGGACCCAATTGGCTACCACGCCATCACCAAGCTGGAGCCGATCAACGCCCCAGCCGCCGCGCCAGCCACACCAAAGCCGGTGAGCGGACCGAAGTATTGCAGCGTGTTTGGCCAATGGCTGTGCGACATGGCCGAGCAAGACCCACGCCTGGTCGGCATAACCCCGGCGATGAAAGAAGGCTCGGACCTGGTTGCCTTCAGCCAGCGTTTCCCCGAGCGCTACTTTGACGTGGCGATTGCCGAGCAGCATGCGGTAACGCTGGCGGCGGGCATGGCCTGCGACGGCGTCAAACCGGTGGTGGCGATTTATTCAACCTTCCTGCAGCGCGCTTACGATCAGCTGATTCACGATGTGGCGGTGCAAAACCTCGATGTATTGTTCGCCATCGACCGTGCTGGTTTAGTCGGCGAAGACGGCCCGACCCACGCCGGCAGCTTCGATTTGTCCTACCTGCGCTGCATCCCCGGCATGCTGATCATGACGCCGAGTGATGAAAACGAACTGCGCCAGATGCTCACCACCGGCTACCTGTTCCCAGGCCCGGCGGCGGTGCGTTACCCGCGCGGCAGCGGCCCCAACGCAACCATCGAACCGGCATTAACAGCGCTGGAAATCGGCAAGGGCGTGATTCGCCGCCAGGGTCAGAATGTCGCCCTGCTGGTATTTGGCGTACAACTGGCCGAGGCCTTGAAGGTTGGCGAAATCCTGAACGCCACAGTGGTCGACATGCGCTTCGTCAAACCCCTGGATCACGCCCTGCTGCGCCAGTTGGCCGCCGAACATGAGTTGCTGGTAACCATCGAAGAGAACAGCATCATGGGCGGCGCAGGTTCGGCGGTCAGCGAGTTTCTGGCCGCCGACAACCTGCTCAAAGCCGTGCTGCATCTCGGCCTGCCCGACGCCTATGTCGAACACGCAAAGCCTGCGCAAATGCTCGCCGAGTGCGGGCTGGATGCCGCCGGTATCGAAGCCGCCGTACGGGCACGTCTGATCCAGCTCTAAAGCGCTGCGGCCGGGTTTGCGCCCGCCCGTAGCCCGTCAAGACCGCGACAATCGCATGCACAATCCCAAACCCCGCCCAAGGTGAGCGCGGCGCACGTCGGCCTGCGCGCTTTTCACTTGCCTTGGCTCCCCCCGCGCCTTTAAGGTGCGCGACGTTTTTTTATCCACCAAGGTGTGCTGTCAGCGTTGTCGCTGCAGCCTGAAACGGGAAGCAGGTGCGCCATCTGGCCAAGCCTGCACTGCCCCCGCAACGGTAACCGAGCGCAGTTTAAACAGCGGCCCAGCGGCCATTGGATTGAACTGCAACGCCTGCTTAAAACACCACTGGGTTCGCCTGGGAAGGTAAGCAGGTTTGACTCGGCAGTCCGGAGACCGGCCTTGGGGATGCCACTGGTATTGCGGAGGGCAATCACCGGCAAGCGCAGACGGCTGCCCGGTTTACCCGAGCCCGGCTGACAGCGCTTGCCTCTGTTCTCCTCACAAGGCTTTGCCCATTTGAGGATTGTTGATGAAACGCTCACACCTAGCCCTGGCGCTGGCCTTGCTGCCGCTGACGACTCACGCCGAGTCGATCGACACTGACGAAGCCCTGCAGGTGCGAGCACTGGTGATTACCTCCGGCCGCGTCGCCGAGCCGAAGAAAACCGCCATTGCCGCCTCCACCGTGTTCACCCGCAAGGACATCGAGCGACTGCAAGCCCGCAATGTGCCCGACCTGCTAGACCGTGTGCCCGGTGTCGTCACCCGCAGCAGTGGTGGCTTGGTCTCTTATTCAGTGCGCGGCACCAAGTCAGCCCAGACACTGGTGCTCGTCGACGGTCAGCGTATTGCTTCAGCAGCCAGCGGCATTGCACGCCTGGACTACCTGAGCATCGACAACATTGAACGAGTGGAGGTGACCCGTGGGGCGCGCTCATCGCTGTATGGTGCCGACGCCATTGGCGGGGTCATTCAGATTTTCACCCGCCATGGCGACGCCGGGCTAAATCCCTCTGTCCGTCTTGCTGCGGGCAGTAAGCAAATCTACCAACGCAGTGCCAGCGTCAGTGGTGGCGATTCGCGCACCCGCTTCAGCCTCGGCGGCAGCCTCGACGAGAGTAATGGCAACGACAGCACCGGCGATAATGTTGGCGCCGACAGCGATACCGACAATCAACGCAATCTGGCGCAGTACCTCAATCTCGATCATCAGTTCAATGACGACTGGAAGGCCGGCTTCAATTACAACGAGCAACACGGCAAAAACGAGTACGACGATGCGTACGAGCAAGCGCCTGCCGAGCCCAACGACCAGTTCCGGGTTAGCAGCGCCAGTGGCTTTCTGCAAGGCCAGATCAATGACCTGTGGAATAGCCACCTGGAGCTGGGTCAAAGCTATGACCGCAACAAAGCCGTTGGCGCAGCCATGCCGTGGAACAACGGCCTCAACGCCACCACCCGCCACTCCGCCAGTTGGCTTAATCGCCTCGACCTTAATTCTGCCAACCAACTGACCCTGGGTGGCGACTGGTATGAGGACCAGCTCGACAGCAGCACTGACTACGCCGAAGACAGCCGCAGCAATAGCGCTGCTCTGTTTCAGTACCGTTTCAATGGCGAGCAGATGTTCAGCGAAATTGGCATGCGCCGCGATGACAACCAACTCTACGGCACCCAGAACAGCTGGAATGGTGCGCTTGGATTGCCGCTTGAATCCGGCCAGCAGTGGCTGCTCAGCTACGCTGAAGGCTTTCGCGCGCCGACCTTTACCGATCTCTACTACCCGGGCTACAGCAATCCGAACTTAACTGCGGAAACCAGTAAAACCTGGGAGCTGCAATGGCGCGCAGAGCTCGGTGCCAGCCAGCTGGAAACCTCGCTATACCGCAATGACATCACCGACTTGATCGCCTACAAGGGCAACAGCACCGAAAACGTCGGGCAGGCGCGCATCAACGGTTTCGAAACCAGCCTCAACCAAGAGTTATTGGGCTGGCAGAGTAGCTTGGGCTTTAGTTTGGTCGATCCGCGTAACCGCGATAACGGCCAGACTTTGCAACTCACCCCCAAGCGCACTGTTTTTATCGACTTAGATCGACCTTTCGGCGCCTTCTCGGCCGGCGCCAGCTGGCGTGCAGTCAGCCAAAGCTACGACTACAGCATTCAGAATGCTAACTACAAAATCGAACGGCAGACCGTGCCTGGCTATGGCTTGGTTGACCTGCGCAGTAGCTGGCAAGCAAGTTCCAGCCTGCGCATTGACCTGCAGCTGAACAACGTCCTGGACAAGGACTATTACACCTCGCTTTACCAGCGCTTTGACGACGTCAACTACGTGGCTGCCCCGACAACGCCTTATGGCTATCAGGAGCCCGGACGCACCGGCCTGCTAGCCGTAACCTGGACGCCCTGATTCAGGGCTCAATCAACCCGTTTCGTAGGGTGAGGCGTAGGGTGGGCTTCAGCCCACCAAGGCTTTTACCGTCTGATACGGTGGGCTGAAGCCCACCCTACGCATCGCGCCGCCCCCCATAACGTGTAGCGAACGAGCTTAACGGGCCGACTTGAGCAACTCACACAGCCGCTCGGTGGCCTTGAGCATCTGCAGGCTGGGGCGTTCCAGGCCACGATCAGGAACAGCCCAGACTTGCCCGCGCTGAACGGCCTTTAGTTGTGGCCACGCCTGCCAAGCCGCTAGCAATTGCGGCTCGCTGACCAGAATCACATCGGGGTCGCGCACCAACAAGGTTTCGAGATTGATCTGCGGCGCGGCCAGGGTCAAATCGCCAAACAGGTTTTCGGCGCCACATACACGCAAGGCATCGCTGATGATTTGCTGGCCGCCGATGCTGTACAGCGGATTGTCCCAGACCTGATAAAACACCCGCAGTGGCTTGTCACGACGATAACGCTGGCGCAACAGTGCCAGCTGTTGGCGGAACTCTTGGGCCAGTTGCTGGCCGCGCTCGGCACGACCCACCCGCTGGCCCAGCGCCGCCACCTGGGTGGCTAACTCGTCGAGGCTATGCGGCTGAACCTCATACAGCTGCAGGCCGAGCTGGCGCAGCTGCTGGCGCTGGGCGGCGCCGATGCTGTCCGGCCAGAGCAACACCAGTTGCGGCTTGAGGCTCAGCAGGGTTTCGATTTCCAGCTGGCCGTATTCACCCACCGAGGGCAAATCAGCCAGGGCGGCGGGCCGCTCGCGAGTGCCCAGCACACCGACCAGTTGCGGGCCTGCGCCCAACTCCAACATCAGCTCATTCAGCGCTGGGGCCAAACTCACCACCCGCTCCAGCGCGCCCGCTGGCAGCGCCAGCAGCAGCACACACAAGCCGAGCAGGCGCTTCATCACCCAAGCTGACGCGGAATACGATAGAGGTAGAGCAAGACCAGACTGGCGACTGCCAGCAGTATCAACGGGACTGCCTCAAGCCCGGCCAACACGGCCAAGGCGGCGATCCAGGCGGGTAAGCCGGCGGCGATAAAAGCCCGCCGACGAGTCTGCCCCAGCGCCTGCCAGGCGGCCGCTTCAGTGTCACTATTGAGGGCTTGTTCGGTGGCGATTAGCGCGTGTTTGTAGCGCTTAAACTGGCCGAGGCTGACAAACAGTGAGCTGCAGCCGGCAATAAACAGCGGCAACGCCAACACCGAGGGCGCGGCGCGCAGGTCGGCGAACAACCCGTCAAGAATAACCAGCGGCGCCAAGGTCAGCAGTACCTGCCACCACCACGCCAGCGCCAGTCGCCGGCGGGTTGTGGCGCGGTTCACTGCCCGTCCTCAACCTCGGCTTGGTGCAGGCTGCCGAGCATGTGGCCAAGCTTGCTGGCTTTGGTGGCCAGGTATTTTTTGTTGTGCAGGTTTTGCCCGGTTTGCAGCGGCACCCGTGAAGCCACCCGCAAACCGAAGCCTTCGAGGGCTTTGACCTTGCGCGGGTTATTGGTCATCAGTTTGATGGCGCTGACGCCAAGGTGCGCCAGCATCGGCTGGCAGATCGAGTAGTCGCGCTGGTCGGCGCCAAAACCCAGCTGCTCGTTGGCTTCCACGGTATCGGCGCCGCCATCTTGCAGCTCATAGGCGCGGATTTTATTCAGCAAGCCAATGCCACGGCCTTCTTGGCGCAAGTACAGCAAGACGCCACGGCCTTCGGCGGCAATCGCGCGCAACGCAGCCTCAAGCTGCGAGCCGCAATCGCAGCGCTGGCTGAACAGCGCATCGCCAGTCAGGCACTCGGAGTGCAAGCGACCGAGTACCGGCGCGCCATCGTTGATTTCACCCAGCGTCAGGGCGAGGTGTTCCTTGCCGGTTTCCTCATCGAGAAAACCATGCATGGTAAACACCGCGAACGGCGTGGGCAGTTGGGAGGCGGCGACAAAGACGACAGACACCGAATGCTCCTAGGTAAGTAGAGGGCTGAATCAGCAGGGCCCGCATTGTATCAGCAGGGCTGGCCGGCGCGGCGGCTGAATCATCTTGGATAAGATTTGGAGGTTGGCGTCTAGAGCTTCGACTCCAGCACCAGCACACCTTGATCCTCATGCCAGCGCACCCTATTGAGAAAGCTCATGCCCAGCAGCGAGTCGACTGAACCCTCACCTTCGAGCACAAAGGCCTCAACACCCAACACCTCCAGCGGACCAATTTTGACTTGCGGCAACTTGATCCGCCATGCTTTGGCCCTGCCATTGGCGGTGCTGGCCACCATCGGCTCGCCTTGCACGCGATAGTCAATGCCCAAGCGCCGCGCTTGCGCTTCATTGATGGCAACGCTGGTGGCGCCGGTATCCACCAAAAAATGCACGGTATGCCCGCCCACTGTACCTGCTGCCCAATAATGCCCGTCGGCGCCACGGGCAAGACTGATCTGGCTTTTAGTCGGCGCACTGAAGCCGGCACTCGCCTCGCGGCTCAAGCTGTAAGCCCGTTCCACGCCATTAACCCGTAGCACCGCACCACGGCTGTCGGCGCTCACCACCTGCACGCCACCAGGCCCGGTTTGGCCGACCTTAACCAGCTTGCGCTGACCGTCGACATTGACCACCGCAGCACCCGGAAACAAACCCACCACCTGCACTTGCTCGGCGGCCTGCGACGACATGGCAAGCAGCAACAGGCTAACAGTGGTCAGCAGCTTACGGACGCGCATTGGGCATCTCCTCGGCAGAGTCATAGGGATAGTGTTGCTGGTAGCGGGCAAAGATCGGCCGCAAGCTGCCGGCGCGCAACAGTTGCGGCATGCGCTGCTCGTACAACGCCTGCATCGCCCGGCCATGTTCAGTATGGGCAAAGCCCAGATAAATCGGCAGGTATTGCAGCGGGGTCACTTTGAAGTCTTGTGGATGCTCGGTGCCGGCCAAGAGAATCTTGACCTCATCATCGTCATCGATATAGAAGTCTGCGCGACCTTGTTTGAGCATCTGCGGGATGCCATCGCGGCGCTGCACTTCTTGGTAGTTTTTTAAGGTTGGCAGCTGGCTCTGAAAGGCATAACCGCGCACCCAGATCAGCCGGTAATTGGCCAACTTCTGCAGGGTTGGCGCAGGCGCACCCGCCAAACCAAGGGCCACCACCGCGTCATCGGCATAGGGCCAGCGCGGGTAAGCAACGTCATCGGCTTCATTGAGATACAAGCCCAACACCGCATCGACCTTGCCGCGCTGCGCCAAGCCCAGCGCGCGGGTATAGGGCACGCTGGTGATTTTAAGCTTAACGCCCGCCGGCTCAAAAACCGCGCGCAGTAGATCCCAGGCCAGTCCACTACCATCGGCGTTGCTGTGGCCCTCCCAGACTTCGCTGGCCACGCTGAATTCTGCCAGCGGCGCTGCCTCGCGCGCCTGAGCTGCGACAAATGACCCGCTATAGACCAGCAAGCAGCTCAATAACATCCCTATCCAGCCACCGCGCATGCTGCCTCCGTTTAGCTTAAAACTAGGATCACCGCTTGCAGCGCCAGCCAGGCGAACACCCCGGCCAACACATCATCGAGCATGATGCCCAGTCCACCATGAACCTGTCGATCGATCCAGCGAATCGGCCAGGGTTTGACGATATCAAACAGCCGAAACAGTGCAAAACCCAACAGCAACCACTGCCAGCCAGTCGGTGCCAGCCAGAGGGTGATCCAGATCCCGACCATTTCATCCCAGACGATGCCGCCATGGTCATGCACGCCCAGATCGCGCGCCACCTTGCCGCACAACCAGACGCCAAACAGCGTGGTCAGCACCAGCATCAAGCAATAGCCCCAGTCGGGCAGCAGGTGCCACAGCGGCACAAACGCCAAGCCCACCAGCGTGCCCCAGGTGCCCGGCGCTTTCGCCAAGGTGCCGGAGCCAAAACCAAAGGCCAAAAAATGCCATGGATTACGCCATACCGATGGCGGTGCTTTTATCGAGTCAGTCACCTGCGCTCCCAAAATGCTGCATGCTGATCGCGCCTGGGCGACAGGGTGAAATCGCGGCGCAGTATCGAGTCAGTCATCTGCCCCCCCAAAATGTTGATAGCCGCGCTGGGCCGGATTGATAGTCACGCCTTGCCCATCGACCAGCTGCACGCCCACCCCGGCGAGCGCCTGGCCGATCACCACAACAGGCCAGCCGGCCGCCTGCAAGGCTGGCAAGTGCGCGGCAGGCAGGGTAAAGGCCAGCACATAGTCATCGCCGCCAGCCAAGGCGCACTGCTGCGCTGCCGGTTTATCCAGCAGCGCCAACAACGCCGGCGACAAGGGCAGACGCTCAAGCTCGATCTGCAGCGCCAGCTTGGAAGCCGTGGCGATATGCCCGCAATCGGCCAACAGCCCATCGGAAATATCCAGCGCCGCCGAGGCCTTGCCGCGCAGCGCTTGGCCCAGCGCCAGTTGCGGTTGCGGCGACCAATAACGCGCCAGCAGTGGCGCGGCCAGCTCATCGGCTACTTGGCGCTGCCCCAGCACCAGCGGCAAGGCGCCGGCGCCATCGCCCAGCGCACCGCCAACACAGAGCAAATCGCCAACCTGGGCGCCGCTGCGGCGTAACGCCTGGCCAGCCGGCAGTCGGCCGAACACCGTAACCGTCAGACTCAAGGGCCCACGGGTAGTGTCGCCGCCAATCAAGGCCAAGTGGCAGCTCTGCGCCATTTGATTCAAACCACGGGCAAAGCCTTGCAACCACTCGGGGGTGGCGGCCGGCAAGGTCAGCGCTAGGGTAAAGGCCAGAGGAGTCGCGCCCATCGCCGCCAAGTCGCTGGCGGCCACGGCCAGGCCGCGCTGACCGAGCAGATAAGGATCACAGGAGTCGGGGAAATGCACCCCGACGACCAGGGTGTCGGTGGAGATCGCCAGCTGCTCGCCAGCCGGCAAATCCAGCAGCGCGCAATCGTCGCCGATACCCAGCGCTACGCCAACGGCGCCCTGCGCACAGGGCGCGGCCGCAAAGTACTGGCGGATTAACCCAAACTCATTCATGACAGAGCGCTCGATGGCGGGCGTCTTGCACGCTTGGGAAGCGTGAAGTAGGGCGCGGGAAGTGGCGTTGAACGTCCCACTCCCTACTTCCCGCTTCCAACTTCCTACTAACGCTTATTGGCGCGGATTTCTTCGCCACGCAAACGCGGCGCCAACTTGTCGAGGATGCCGTTGACGAACTTGTGGCCATCGGTGGCGCCGAAAATCTTCGCCAGTTCGATGCCTTCGTTAATCACCACGCGGTATGGCACATCCGGACGGTTGCGCAGTTCAAAGGTCGACAAACGCAAGATCGCCAGTTCGACCGGGTCCAGCTCTTCGAGCGGGCGATCCAGGAAGGGTTCAAAGCTGCTGTCGATCTCGCTTTTCTGCTTCGGCACGCCGTGCAGAATCTCGCGAAAGTAAGCGCCGTCGACGCCGACAAAATCATTGTCGACGCGAAACTGCGCCTCGATTTCGTTCACTGCTTGGCCGGCCATATGCCACTGATACAGGGCTTGCATGGCCAGGCTGCGGGCCTGCCGGCGCGCAGCGGTTTTGCCCTTCGGCGCTGGAGCTGCCGGAGTCTGCTCGGGACTGTCGTCCTTATTCAGGCTCACTTGGCGTCCAACTGTGCCAGCAGGCTAACCATCTCAAGCGCCGACAGCGCCGCTTCGCCACCCTTGTTGCCAGCCTTGGTGCCGGAACGCTCGATGGCTTGCTCGATCGAGTCGACCGTCAGCACGCCAAAGGCAACCGGTACGCCGAACTCCATGGACACCTGGGCCAGGCCCTTGGTGCACTCGCCTGCAACGTATTCAAAATGTGGGGTGCCACCACGAATCACCGCGCCAAGGGCGATGATGGCGGCGTACTCGCCACGCTGGGCGACTTTCTGCGCAACCAAGGGAATCTCAAACGCGCCTGGAGCACGGATGATGGTGATCTGGCTTTCGCTCACGCCGTGGCGTACCAAGGTGTCAATCGCACCACTTACCAGGCTTTCCACCACGAAGCTGTTGAAACGGCCAACTACCAGGGCAAAGCGGCCTTGGGGGGCGATGAAGTTACCTTCGATGGTCTTCAGGGTCATGGGCATTCTCATATCTATATAAAGAGCAGGAATAAACTAAACGGACGCCCTCAGGCGCCCAGCAGCTTTATTCGGCGGGTAGGTATTCTACAACTTCCAGATCAAAACCGGATATCGCATTGAACTTCATTGGTGCACTGAGCAGGCGCATTTTGCGCACGCCCAGGTCGCGCAGAATCTGTGAACCGGCGCCGACGGTGCTGTAGGTGGTCGGGTTAGCCGGGCTTGCATCAGTGCCCAACTGGCGCTCCAAGTGCATCAGCAGCTCCTGACCGCTGAGCGGGTTGCCCAACAGCAAGACCACGCCGCTGCCAGCCTCGGCCACCTTGGCCATGGCCGCGCGCAGGCTCCAGCGGCCCGGCTGGTTGACCATAAACAGGTCGCGCAGCGGCTCCATGTTATGCACCCGCACCAGGGTCGGCTCGTCGGCGCAGATTTTCCCGAGGGTCAGGGCCATGTGCACGTCGCCTTCCACCGAGTCGCGGTAGGTGACCAGATTGAACGAGCCCAGCTCGCTTTCCAGCGGCTGCTCGGCGATGCGCTGCACGGTGCGCTCGTGGATCAGTCGGTAGTGGATCAGGTCGGCGATGGTGCCAATCTTGATGCCATGCAGCTTGGCGAATTCTTCCAGCTCCGGGCGACGGGCCATGGTGCCGTCGTCGTTCATGATTTCGCAGATCACACCGGATGGCTCAAAACCACCCATCCGGGCCAGATCGCAGGCCGCTTCGGTGTGACCGGCACGAGCCAGTACGCCACCTGGCTGGGCCATCAACGGGAAAATATGGCCGGGGCTGACGATGTCGTCGGCCTTGGCATTCCGCGCCGCAGCGGCTTGTACGGTGCAGGCGCGATCGGCGGCGGAAATACCGGTGGTCACGCCGACTGCCGCTTCGATGGAGACGGTGAACTTGGTACCGAAACCCGAGCCATTGCGCGGCGCCATCAGCGGCAAGTTGAGCAACTCGCAACGCTCGCGGCTCATCGGCATGCAGATCAGGCCACGGGCAAAGCGCGCCATAAAGTTGATGTGTTCAGGCAACACGCGCTCGGAGGCCATGATCAAATCGCCTTCGTTCTCGCGGTCCTCGTCATCCATAAGGATGACCATCTTGCCCTGACGAATATCTTCAACCAGCTCTTCGATGCTATTGAGCGCCATGGGGCGGCCCCTTTAATTAGATGTGCAAAAAATCGCCGCAATAGGGCGCGATTCAGGATTTCAGAGATTCAGGATTTTAGGTAACCATGGGCGGCCAAGAAGCCTTCGGTAATACCCGAGGCTTGCGGCTCTGCGGCCTTATCGCCGAGCAGCAAACGCTCGAGATAACGTGCCACCAAGTCGACTTCAAGGTTGACCAAGCGACCCGGCCGGTAGTCGGCCATGATGGTCTCGCCCAGGGTGTGCGGCACTATGGTCAGTTCAAATTCGGCGCCATTCACGCTATTCACCGTGAGGCTGACGCCATCGATGGTGATCGAGCCTTTCAGTGCGATGTACTTGGCCAGCTCACGCGGGGCGCGAATTTTAAACTGCACAGCACGGGCGTTTTCTTCCCGCGCCAGCACCTCGCCAACGCCATCCACGTGACCGCTGACCAAGTGGCCACCAAGGCGGCTGCTGGGGGTCAGGGCTTTTTCCAGATTGACCTTGCTGCCGGTTTTCAAGTCGATAAAGGCGCTGCAGGCCAAGGTTTCCCGGCTCACATCGGCCCAGAAACCGTCGCCCGGTAACTCCACCGCGGTGAGGCAGACGCCGTTGACGGCAATGCTGTCGCCCAGCTTGACGTCGCCCAGATCCAGCTTGCCGGTCTTTACATACACGCGCACATCCCCACCCTTGGGGCTGAGGGCGTGCACGGTGCCGATCGCTTCGATAATGCCGGTGAACATGCTGTCTCCGATTAACTCAGTACGATTTTAAGGCCTGCGCCAAATACAGCGCGCGATTATACGTGCTGCGCAGGCACGGGTACCGCAATGATCCGCCAGTCGTCGCCGACTGCGCGCATTTCAACAATCTTCAAGGCCGGTGCATCGGCCATTTTCGCCAGCGGCCAGTCAAGCAAGGGCCGGCCACTGCAACCGAGAAACTTGGCCGCCATAAACAACTGAAATTCATCGACCAAACCCTGCCGGGCAAAGGCTCCGGCCAAACGCGGACCGGCCTCCACCAATACTTCATTGGCGCCACGGCTGGCCAGCTCAACTAGCAGTTTGCGCAAATCGACATGGCCATTGGTGCCGGGCACCGCCAGCAACTGGTGGCCGTCATCGAGAAAACGTTCTCGCGCCGTCGCCGCCGCGCAAGTGGCCACCAACGCCGGCCCGACTTGATAAAACGGCGCAGACAAGGGCACCCGCAAGCGCCCATCGACCAGCACCCGCAGTGGCGGACGGGTCATCGCCAGCGCAGTCAACTCGGCATTCAGGCCCAGCTCATCGGGGCGCACGGTCAGCCGCGCGGAGTCGGCCAACACGGTATCGGCGCCGGTCAATACGATGCTCGAACGGGCGCGCAAACGTTGCACTGCAGCCCGCGCCGCCGGGCCGGTAATCCACTGGCTTTCGCCACTGGCCATCGCCGTGCGGCCATCCAGACTCATCGCCAACTTGACCCGCACCAGCGGCAGGCCTTGCTCCATACGCTTGATAAAACCGGCATTCAGCAACCGCGCCTCGG
>JAIERD010000274.1 GCA_019747155.1 Pseudomonadaceae bacterium | reverse complement strand
GCTGGAGGTGCACTGCGCCCACTCGCCGCTGCGCGAAGTGGAAATCCTGCATGACCAGCTGCTCGCCCGCTTCGCCGCCAACCCGCAATTAACCCCCGATCAGGTGGTGGTGCTGACCCCGGATATCGAGCGCTACGCGCCTTATATCGAGGCAGTGTTCGCTCCCCGTGACGGCGTGCCGCGGATTCCCTTCAGCCTGGCCGACCGCAATCAGCGCAGTGAGCTGCCGCTGCTGGAGGCCTTTCTCGGTTTGCTCGGTTTGCCGGCCAGCCGCTTCAGCGCCGAAGAAGTGCTCGGCTGGTTGGCCCAGCCGGCGATCGCCAGTCAGGCCGGCATCGACGCCGAAGACTTGCCGCTGCTGCGCGACTGGTTACGCGCGGCCGGTGTGCGCTGGGGCCGCGATGCCGAGCAGCGCGAGCAACTGGGCTTGCCGGCGGCGGCCGACTTTACCTGGCGCCAGGGTCTGGACCGCTTGCTGCTGGGCTTCGTCGCGCCACCGCAGCTGGCCGGCAACGCCGCGCCCTTGCTGGGCGACAGCTGGCCGCTGGACGCCATCGAAGGCGCGCGGGGGCAATTGCTCGGTCGTTTGGTCGGCTTCGTCCAGCGCCTGGCGGATTTAGCCCAGGCGCTGCAACGACCGCGCTCACTGACCGATTGGGCCGACAGCCTGCAAGCCTTGCTGGACGGTCTGTTCGATGAGCGCGAGGCCGGCGACACCCTGTTGCTGCTCACCAAAGCCTGTGCGGCCTTGCGTGAGCAAGGGCTGGCGGCCGGCATCGAGCGGCCGCTGGAGCTGGCGCTGATCCACCAGCAACTGACCAGTGCGCTGGAACAAGGCAGCGGCGCCAGCGGTTTTCTCACCGGCGCCGTGACCTTCTGCACCATGGTGCCGATGCGCAGCCTGCCGTTTAAGCACGTTTGCCTGCTCGGCCTGGACGATGGTGCGCTGCCACGCCGTAGCCCGGCGGTGGGTTTTGACTTGATCAGCCAGCAGCCAAGACGCGGCGATCGGGCGCGGCGCCTCGACGACCGCTACCTGCTGCTGGAAACCCTGCTGTCGGCCCGCGAGGGCCTGTACCTCAGCTACGTCGGCCGCGACCCGCGCGACAACGCCGAGCTGCCGCCGTCGGTATTGCTCAGCGAGTTGCTGGAGACGGTGGATCTCACTTCCGTGCTCAACGCGGATGACCGTAGGAGCGAGCTAGTGCCCCACAGGGATGTGGGAAATGCAGCAAGCGGTAGGGAACCGCTGCTGCCTCGCGATCCAGGCGCCGCCGAAACATCGCGAGCAAGCTCGCTCCTACAAGAGCCGGCGCCCGGCAAAGTCAGCCAACGCATCTGCATCGAACACCCGCTGCAACCTTTCGCTGCCGGCAATTTTGCCGCCACTGGCGCCCTGCAAAGCTATGCCAACCAATGGTTTCGCGCAGCTGGGCGGCTGGCCGCCCCGCCAGAGCTAAGCCCAGCGGCCTTTATCGGCACGCTGCCAGCGCCGGACGGCGCCGCCCTGTGCATCGAGCCGGGGCAGCTGCTCAAGTGCTTCAAACACCCGGCGCGTTTTCTGCTGGAGCAGCGCCTGGGGCTGCGCATCGCCGAGGCCGAACAGGCCATCGCCGCCGACGAACCTTTCGCCCTGGAAGGCTCGGCCCGCCGTGGTTTGCGCCAATTGGCCTTGCAAGCGGCGGAGCACGGCTGGGACGAGGCCACCGAACGGCGCATCGCCCGCGCCGCCGGCTGGTTGCCGGTGGGGGAAGTCGGCCTGGCTCTTTGGGGTCAGGTGCGCGGACCCTTGCTGGCCTTCGCGCCCAAGCTGTTTGCCGCCCGCCCAGCGCAAACCCCGCAGCCCTTGCACGTCGACATCGAACTGGGCGGCGTACGGATATTGGGTTGGCTGGACGGCGTCACTGACTGCGGGCTGTTCGACTGGCGCTTGATCGCCCCCGGCGCCTGGGATTTACCCAGTTTCTGGCTGCGTCACCTGCTGCTCAACCTCAGCGCCGGCGCCGGCATCGCCCGCCACAGTCAGCTGCTGACCCCGAATGGCGACTGGCAACTGGGCCCGCTGGAGAACGCCGCCGAATTGCTCGAACCCTGGCTGGCGGCCTATCGGCAAGCGCTGTGCACACCGCTGGCGTTTATCCCGCGCAGCAGTTTGGCCTTCGCCACAGCCCTGTGTATGCCGAGTAAAGCCAGCAAAAAAGACCCGCTGGAAGCCGCCCGTGAAAAAGCCCGTTTCGCCTGGCTGGGCAGCGAATTCAGCAACTTCCCCGCCGAAGCCGACGACCCCTGGTACGCCTTGGCTTTCCGTGATCGCGAGCCGCTCGATGAGCGCTTCGAGGCGCTGGCCGAACAACTGCTAGGGCCGGCTTTGTTGGCGTTAGCGGCTAATGATGAGGACGACGCATGAGTCTCGACCTGCAACGCTCCTCTTTTCGCGGTCGCTCGCTGATCGAAGCCAGTGCCGGCACCGGCAAGACCTGGACCTTGACCGCGCTTTATGCCCGCTTGTTGCTGGAGCAGCAACTCAACGTCAGCCAGATTCTGGTGGTCACCTATACCACCGCCGCCACCGCCGAATTGCGCGAGCGCATCCGCTCGCGCTTGGCCGAGTTGCTGGCGGTCTATGAGGGCACGCCGAGCAGCGATCCATTCCTCACCGAGCTGCATCAGCGCCACCCCGGCGACGAAGCCAAGCGACGGCTGTTGCTGGCCGTGCATGGCTTCGATGAAGCGGCGATTTTCACCATCCACGGCTTTTGCCAGCGCGCCCTGCAGGACGCGACTTTCGAGGCCGGTGGCGACTTTGACAGCGAGCTGACCCAGGACGACCGCGAGGTGCTCGACGCCCTGCTCAGCGATGCCTGGCGCCATGAATTGGCGGCGGCCGACCCGGCCTGGGCCTGCTATCTGGTCAAACAGAAAATCACTCCAGCCTGGTTGCGCCAGCGTTTGCGCAATCACCTGGGCAAACCCTATCTGCGCATCGAGCCGCGTGGCGCGGTCAGCGATACGCAACTGAACGCCGCCAGTGCTGTATGGCAACCGGCGGCGCAACTGTGGCACGCCGCTGGGGCGGACTTTGTCGAGCTGCTGCTGGCCCATGGCGGCCTCAGTCAGAGCACCCACAAGACGGTCAAATTTGCTCAGTGGGCGGCCGAACTGGACAGCTACTTCGCCGACTCGGCGGCGCTGTTCGAGGCGCCGGAGGCCTTGGCAAAATTCGGCAGTGCAGCGCTGCTGAAAGCCACCAAAAAAGGCCAGGAAGCGCCGACCCATGCCATCGCCGAGGCCTTGGATAGCTTAAGCGCGGCCCTGGAACTGGCCCTGCCCGAAGGCGCCGAGCGGCTGATCGCCCTGCAGGTACGGCTGCTCGATCAACTGAATATCGAACTGCCGGCGCGCAAGGCGGCGCAACGCCTGCTGGCTTTCGATGACCTGCTCAATCGCCTCAACGAAGCCTTGCACGGCCCGGTCGGCGCCGACCTGGCCGCGACCTTGCGCAACCGCTACCCGCTGGCGCTGATCGACGAGTTCCAGGACACCGACCCGGTGCAGTACCAGATTTTCGATCATATCTACCCGCGCCCCGATGCCCTGCAAGATGGTGCCGAAACCTCAGAAAAAATAGCGGAACCGGGCGTAGCGAGCGGCTCAATGGCAAGGCAGGCTTCGAGCGAGGACCGAGATAGTACAAGTAGTACAGCGAGGTCCGAGCGAGAAACTAACGCCGCCAGTGAGTCGCGCAGTAGCTCCGGGGATCTGTGTTTTGTTGGCGACCCCAAGCAGGCGATCTATGGCTTTCGCGGCGCCGATCTCAACACCTACAAGCAAGCCCGCGCCGCCGCCGAGCGCCGCTATAACCTGCCGTTCAACTACCGCTCCACCCCCGAGCTGATCGGCGCGTTGAACCTGTTGTTTGATCGTCCGCAGCCCTTCGCCGAAGACGGTCTGGACTATCCGCCGGTGAGTGCCGGCGCCAAGTCACGGGCGCAACTGGTGCTGCCCAATCTGCAAGAAGCCGACGGCGCGCCGCTGAGCCTGGTCTGGCTCGGTGATGAGCCCTTGAGCAAGGGTCGCGCCGATCAACTGGTGGCGGTCGATTGTGCCCAGCGGATCGCCGCACTGCTGGCGGCCAGCGCTGTGGGTGAGGCGTATTTCGCCGATGAAGGTAAGCGGACTGCGCTGAAAGGTGGCGACATTGCCGTGCAGGTCGCCAGTCACCGCGAGGCCGCCAGCATCGCCAGCGAACTGGCGGTGCGCGGGGTGCCCAGCGTGCGTCGTGGGCGTGACAGCGTGTGGGCCTGCGAGGAGGCCGGCGAGCTGGCGGCGGTGTTGGCCGCCTACAGCGAGCCGGGCCGCGAAGGTGTGTTGCGCTATGCCCTGGCCACCCGCTTGCTGGGTCACAACGGCGCCTACCTGGCCCGTTGCCTGGACGATGTGGCCTGTTGGGACAGCGAACGCGACAAGGCCGAAACCTATCACCAGCTCTGGCAACAGCACGGCTTTATGCGTGCCTTCCGGCTCTGGCTGGACAAGGAAAAGGTCGCCGAAACCCTGTTGGCCAGCCTCGATGGCGAGCGCCGTTTGACCAACCTGCTGCACCTGGCCGAACTGCTGCAAACCGAGAGCTTGCAACGGCCGGGGCTGGAGGCGCTGCTCAGCTGGTTCAACGCCCAGCGCAGCAGCGAAGGCGCCGGCGAAGATGCGGTGCTACGGCTGGAGAGCGATGCCGAGCGGGTGCAAATCGTCACCATCCACACCAGCAAAGGCTTGGAATACCCCTTGGTGTTTTGCCCGTTTTTGTGGAACGGCAAGCTGTTGGGCAAGTTCACCGACAGCGCCCGTTGCCACGCCGAAGACGGTCAGCCGCTGCTCGACTTGGGTAGCGACCAGCTTGAGCAAAATTTGCAACGGGCGCGCCGTGAGATGTTCGCCGAAAAACTGCGGCTCACCTACGTGGCCCTGACCCGCGCCCGTGACCGGTTGTGGTTGCACTGGGGGCCGGTGGCGGTGCCGAAAACCGTCAAGAGCACTGGGCTGCTGCCCGACGAAGGCCTGCACAGCAGCGCCCTGGCCTGGCTGCTGCACGGCCGCGAGCTGAGCGGCGTCGATGCCCTCGGCGAGCTGGGCGCGTACCTCAATGAACAGTCCGGCGCCGCCCTGGCCGCCGAGCTGGATCAGCTGGTGAATGCCAGCCACGGCTTGCTCGGTCGTCAACCGCTGCTGCTGAGTGAGGCTCAGGCTGGCGGCGAGCAACGGGCGCAACCACCGGCAGCGCTGCAACGCTTTAACCGCAGTCTCTACAGCAGTTGGCGGGTCGGCAGCTTCTCCGGTTTGGCCGCCGGCATGCACATGGAAACGGCGGACCGCGATGGTCTGCAAATGCCGGATGCCAGTGAGCCGGGCAGCGGCTTTTTCGGCTTTCCTCGCGGTGCCCGAGCCGGTACCTGCCTGCACGCCATTCTCGAAGACTGGGCCCGGGGCAAGGGCGCGCTGAACAGCTTGGTCGCTCCGGCGCTGACCGCCCATGGCATCGATGCCACGCTCTGGGCCGAGACCGCGCTGAGCCAACTGCAACTGGTACTGGACAGCGATCTGGACGGCGCCGGTTTGCGTCTGGCCGCACTGAAACCGACGCGGCGCCTGCCGGAACTGGGCTTTACCTTCCCGGTTGGCGAGCTGCAGGTGCAGCGCCTGCGCAATATTCTCAGCGACCCAGCCCATGGCCTGGCCGAGCCGCTGCGCGAGGCCGCCAGCCGACTGGAATTCGACAGCCTCAAGGGATATCTGAAAGGCTTTATCGACCTGACTTTCGAGCACGACGGCCGCTGGTACATCCTCGACTACAAGTCCAACTGGCTCGGCCCGGACGCCAGTTACTACGGCGGCGAACGCCTGCTGCAAGCCCTGGCCGGCGAGCATTACTACCTGCAATACCTGATCTATCTGGTGGCCTTGCGACGCTTCCTGCGCCAGCGCCTGAGTGATTTTACCGACGATCAATTAGGCGGCGCCTATTACCTGTTCCTGCGCGGCATGCCGCAGGCCGGCGTGTATTTCGCCCGGCCCTGCGATGCGCTACTGGATGCCCTGGATCAGCTGTTTGCGGAGGGGCTGTGATGTTTTGCACAATCGTAGGGTGGGCTTCAGCCCACCAACAATTTGAGGTGTCGCGGCGGTGGACTGAAGCCCACCCTACGCGTGGCGTGTCCGCCTTGGTGGCCAACGCTTCGCGGTTGTCCACCCTACGCGCTTGCACATTCCGTTATGGGGCTCTTGATGACGCTCTCTAATCTGCCCCTGGCTCCCCTCGAACGTGCCCTGCTGGAAAGCTTGCAACGCCTCGACCCGAGCGCTAGTGAAGGCGTTTTGGCCGCAGCTGCCCTGTGCTGTCAGGTGCTCAATAACGGCGACGTGTGCCTGTTGCTGGCGCGTTGGGCCGGGCAGCGGCCGTGGGGCGAAGGCTATGTACTGCCGTCCTTGGCTCAGTGGCGCTCCGAATTGAGCGGCTCAAAACTGGTCGGCGTGCCGGGTGAATTTGCCCCGCTGATCCTCGATGGCGAGCGTCTGTACCTGGCTCGTTATCAGGCGTACGAGGCGCAGTTGGCGGCGCAGCTGCTCAGTCGCGCCGCCGATCTGCCGCAGGTGGACGAGGCGCAGTTAAGCGACAGTCTGACGCGCCTGTTTGCCGGTAACTCTTCATTGAAAGGCGGGCAGCAACTCGACTGGCAACGACTGGCCGCCGCGCAAGCGGTACGCAAGCGGGTGGCGGTGATTTCCGGCGGCCCCGGCACCGGCAAAACCACCACGGTGGTACGGCTGTTGGCGGCGCTGCTCGAACAGCCGGGCTGCGGGCGTTTGGCAATTGGCCTGGCGGCGCCGACCGGCAAGGCGGCGGCGCGGATGGCCGAGGCGATTCGCAACGCCAAGGCCAGCTTGCCGGTCAGCGACAGCATCAAAGCCGCGTTGCCGGAGCAGGCCAGCACCCTGCACCGGTTGCTCGGCAGTCGCGGCGACCGTCCGCAGGTGCGCCATACGGCGGCTAATCCGCTGGCGCTGGACGTGCTGGTGGTGGATGAAGCGTCGATGGTCGATCTGGCCATGATGGCCAAATTGCTCGACGCCCTGCCCGCCAATGGCCGGCTGATTCTGCTCGGTGATAAAGATCAACTCTGCGCCGTGGAAGCCGGCGCGGTGTTTGCCGAACTCTGCGACGGTCGTGGCTTCGACGCGGCGGCTGCGGCCGAGTTACAACGTCTGACCGGGCAAGCTGTGCCGGTCGAGTCGCCGACCTCCAAACTGGGCGATGCGGTGGTCTTGCTGACCCACAGCCACCGCTTTGCCGACGACAGCGGCATCGGCGAATTGGCCCGGCGAATCAACGCCGGCGATGCCCGTGGCACCTTGAGTTTGCTGCAGGAAGGCCGCGCCGATCTGCACTGGCAAGCGGCGCCTACGCCCCAGGCTTTGCTGGATCGCATCGAGCAGGGTTACGAAGGCTATCTAGAGGCGGCGCAGCAGGGCGAGCCAAGCCTCGCCTTTGCCGCCTTCAATCAGTTTCGGCTGCTCACTGCCCAGCGTGAAGGCGCTTACGGCGTGGCCGGTCTCAATGAGGCGCTGGAGGCGCGCTACAAGCGGCGCTTGCGGCTCAATGCCCGCGAGCGCTGGTATGCCGGGCGGGCGGTGATGGTGCAGAGCAACGACTACGCCCTGGGCTTGTTTAATGGCGATATCGGCATTTGCCTGCAAACACCGCAAGGCTTGCGGGTCTGGTTTGAAACCGACGAGGGCCACCGCGCCTTCAGCACCACCCGGCTACCCAGCCACGACAGCGCCTTCGCCATGACGGTACACAAAAGCCAAGGCTCGGAGTTCAGCGAAGTGCTGCTGGTGCTACCCGAGCAGCCCAGCCCGCTGCTCAGTCGCAGCCTGTTCTACACCGGCATCACCCGGGCCAAACAGCGAGTGGAAATCTGGGCCTTGGCGCCGCGTATCGGCGAGGCAGTGAACAGCAAAGCCGAACGCGCCGCCGGCCTGGCCCAGCGCCTGGCCAGCCGGCCAACAGCACGGCCAGCCACCGCGCCAAGCACTGAGCAGTTGGGGCTGTTTGAGTAAAAGAATGGCTATGAGCCCGTGAGCTGTTGCAGGTCAATTTTTGTAGGGTGGGCTAAAGCCCACCCTACGTTTTGCTACCAACGTTTAACCGGTTTATAGCCTAAAAACCGCTGCTCGCCGCTCACTCCCCCGGAATATCCTTGCGCAGTTTAACCGGCTCGCTTTGCTGGCGTTTCTTGGCCATGGCAGTGCGCATGCGGATGTTGATGGCTTCGACGCCGAGTGAGAAGGCCATGGCGAAGTACACATAAGCCTTGGGCACATGCACGTCGAAGGCTTCGGCGATCAGCACGGTGCCGACCAGGGTGAGGAACGACAGCGCGAGCATTTTCAGGCTCGGATGGCGGTCGATAAAGTCGCTGATGCTGCCGGCCGCCGCCATCATCACCATGACCGCGACTATGATCGCCGCGACCATCACCGGCACGTTGCTGACCATGCCGACGGCGGTGATCACCGAGTCCAGCGAGAAGACGATGTCGATAATGGCGATCTGCACAATGCTGCCGATAAAGCCGCCGACCATGCTTTTCGGTTCATTGGCGGTTTCGTCCTCGCCTTCCAGGCCGTGGTAAATCTCCATGCTGCTCTTCCAGAGCAAAAACAGCCCACCAAAAAACAGGATCAGGTCGCGCCCGGAAATGCCCTGCTCAAACACCGTGAACAGGTCGGTGGTCAGGCGCATCACCCAGGTGATCGACAGCAGCAAGCCGATCCGCGTGACCATCGCCAGCGCCAAGCCGAAGAAGCGCGTCTTCGCCTGCATGGCCTTGGGCACACGGCTGACCAGGATGGCGATCATGATGATGTTGTCGATGCCGAGCACGATCTCCAGCGCCGTCAGGGTGAGAAACGCGATCCAGATTTCCGGGCTGGTTAGCCATTCCATGATGAATACTTACTCCGTCGACGTTGTGTAGAGCGTGTGAACAGGCGGTGTGAAAACGACAGCGTTCGGTTATGCAGCCTGTGAAGGGGCCTATGATGACGCATAACCGGCGGGTTTCACCCGTCATGGGTCTGCGTATCAGTCTAATGCCAGCTCGATAGAGATTGAATGGGGAGTACGCACATGCAGCACATCCATCAAGGCGGTTGTCATTGCGGCCAGTTGCGTTACCGCTTCAAGGCGCCCTTGCAGAACATTGCCCATTGCCATTGTTCGATCTGTCGGCGCACCAGCGGCGGCATTGTCACCAGCTGGCTGACGGTGCCACTGGCGGCATTCGAGTGGTTGCACGGTGTGCCGGCCGAGTACGCCTCGTCGGCCACCTGCACCCGCTATTTCTGCCCACACTGCGGGGCACAATTGGCGCTGTTCACCGAGCTCAGCCCGCAGAGTTTGGATATCACGGTGGCGACCCTCGATCACCCAGAAGCGGCCCCGGCCGACCGCCATATCTGGGTGAAAAACCGCCTGCCCTGGCTGCGACTCGACCCGCAGTTGCCCGAGGAGGATGAGGAAGTGATTGGCTAACCACCTTGTAGGAGCGGCCTTGGCCGCGATTGGCCTTAACGCAAAAACATCGCGGCCAAGGCCGCTCCTACGAAAGCTACGAACTGTGCTGCGGGCAGTTACGGCAACTGCAAACCGCCGCTGGCTTTGTGCAGTTCGCGCAGGTGTTTGCCGAGGGTGCCGAGGTTGGCTTCAGCGGTTTCTATTTCCAGTACTTGCGCCGGGCCCAGCAGCGCGCGCAGCTCTTGGCTGAGGCTGTCGTTGAGGCGGCGCAGCAGTTGTTGGCGGTTGGCGCTGCTGTCTTGCAGCTGCTGCCATTCATCGGGCTGCGGCAGGCCATAACCCTGGGTGCCGAGCAGCTCGGCCGGGCGACTGAGAAAGCCGCTATTGGCCAGCAGCTGCTGCAGCGCCGCACCGGCCTTGGCCAGCGCAGGGTCGTGGCTTGGCGCGCCACGATCGCTCAAATATCGCTGCTTGATCTGCTCTTGGGCTAATAACAGTTGCCGTCGCATGGCTGCTTGCTCAAGCAATAACAGCGCGGCGCTGGTGCGCAAATCGGCTTGGGCAAACCATGCTGAGCGCTGTTTGGCGGCTAACTCGAGCCAGTCTTCAACCTCCTCCTGGGGGATCGGTAGGTGCTGTTTGAGCACCACGAACATGGCTTGATAACGCTCGCGAAACGAATCGAAGCGATAGCCCAGGCGCAGCGCTTCACGCGGGTCATCGAGCACCGAGGTGTCGGCCAGACCGCGCGCTTCCAGCACCGCCAGCAAGCCATTGGGCATGATGCTGTCGAGATCTTCGAGTTGCGGTTGGGCACTGCCGCTGCGCAATAATTTTAGGGTTTCCACTGCGCAATTATTGGACAAAAAGAAGTAGTCGCCGTCATAGCTCCAGTGCATTTCCAGCGCATGTTTGACCAGCGCGTCTTGCTCGGCAGGGCTGAGTTTGAGCGGCACCGAGGCGACGCTGCGCAGCTCGAGTTTGGTGTATTCATCGATCACCTGGCTGAGCGGCAGCACGAATAAGCGCGATGGATAACCGCCGGTTAAGCCCTCCCAACTGGACAACTGCACATCGCCAACAAAGGCCCGGTAAGACAGCACCAGATGTTGGTCGAGATCAAGCCGGCAGGCCGGCCCGCGTGGCCGTCCCGGCGCGCAAATGACCAGCCGCAACATGCTATGACCGAAGCGGCTGACCCAGTTGTTATTGCCTTCGGCGAGCAAGAAGTCCACTGCGTAGACCCGCTCCGGATCGAGTTTGCCCAGCGGCTGGCGGGCAAAATCACTGCCGGCGTTCAGATAGGCCAGCTGGGTTGCGCAAGCCTGTTTGGTCTTGGGTGCCCAGCCAAAATGCGTCTGCCAATAGGCATACAACTCGGGCCGCCGGCAGGCATAACTGGGGTCGAGCAGAAAGTATTCGAGATTGACCGCGACAAACTCGCGCGGGTTACTTAGCTCGTAAGGGTCGGGGCTGCGTGCCACCTGGGCGTTGTGTTGCTCGCGCTGTCCATAACGGCCGACATACTGCGGCCAGCCAGCCAAATCCAGCAGCCGTGGGTCGTCAGAGAGGCTAAAACGCCGCGCCGTTTGCCCGCGACATGTACTGGGCAAACCCACCAAGCCTTGACTAGCGGCGCGCAGCCGGCAGCTTTGCAGCAACCGCGCAGTGGCGGTTGGCCAGAGCTGGGCGCGGTCGTAAAAGTGCGTCAGTTCATGCAGCAGACTGGCGAGCAATTCTTGCTGCACAGTGCTGTGGCTGCGGCCGGTGAGCGTGCTGGCCGCCGAACCATCGAGCAGTTTGGGCAGCAGTTGGGCATTCAGTTCCAGCAGATTGCCGGCCTGACTGGCACGGCCATACACCTCGGCAGGTAACTGCGCCGACCACTGCACGCTGATGGTTTTATCCAGTCGTTGGATAAAACTCGGCGGCAGTGCGGCCAGCGCTTGTTCAATCAATAACTGACTGGCCTGGCGCTCGCCAGGGCTGAGTCCGCTGTCATCCAGCCTGAGCTGCAAAGCACCCTGGGCGCCGCCGGCGATCAGCCACAGCAGACCGGCGCAGAGCCAGCCGGAAACGGCATTCACGGAGCGAGAATAGCCGCTGCCAGTTCCTGATCCGAGGCGTCGCGGGCGGCCGGTAACTGGGCACGAATAGCGCCGAACGCGGCCTCCAGCTGCGCGCCGCGAATCGCCCCATTGCTGGCGACGAAACTGGCTGCGTCGTCGTGCGCGTCAACCACTATCTTGGAGTCGCGAATCGAGGTGGTGGTGTCGGAGCTGAAGTCGATAGTACGGCCGGTGGCGCGGACCAAGATGTTACTGGTGGCGACCAAGGTTTGCGCTTGGACGCCAGCGGCAAACAGGGACAGAACTGCAGCGGCAACAAACAGCGGGCTACGCATAAACACTCCGAGCGATACACAAACAAAAATCGAGCGGCCGATTATCGCCTATGTGTGCAGTTTATGCAGGGGCTGCTCGTAATTTAGCGGGGGGTATTGCGGTGCGGCGAGGGATCTAACGGGGCTGAAACAATGCTTGCGACCTTGGCAGCAAGGTCGCAAGCGGAGTCGATCAGTAAGCCAAAATCGCTTGTGCCAGTTGTGCGTCAGTCGCTTGCAGCTCAGGCGAGTGCTGATGGATCTGCTGCAAGGCTGCCTCCAGTTGTGCGCCACGAATCGCGCCTTGGCTGGCAACAAAGCTGGCCGCGTCATCACGGGCCGCCAGGATCACCTTGTTGTCTTTACTCGACGACGAGGTGGCATCCGACGTCGAGCCAAAGGCATCAACAGTCCAATCGGTGGTGATCACAAAACTGGTGGCCGAAGCACTGGTGGCCAGGGCCAGCAACGCAGCAGCGCTAAACAGACGAAGTGTGGGCATGGTGAGGCTCCTGAGTTGGCAAACACGGCCGCGCATATAGGCACGGCACAGAGGCTGTAAGGGTAGCCAAGCCGGCGAGTTGCGGCCAGCGCTTTATGCGCGGTGCGGAGGCTAACACCCAAACGGCTTATCGAGCTCAACCTGCCGATCGGCCCCGCATCGTTCTTTGCTGGTATTGCTACAGCTTGTCCTCAGTGGAAGGGGGGCATAGTCGGGTGACGTAGATAATCATGCCTTGTTGATCTGCATAGTTGGCCATAAACTCGCGGAGTTTTTGAACCAAAAGCGCCTATCTCCTTTAAGTCGCACTCAATATCCATACATGCTCTGACTGCGTCAGCGGTGATGTTGGACACTAATAAGAAACAAGCCACTATCAAGGAGCAGAGCACCTGCAGCCTAGAGCGGCATAGCTTGTGTGACCCAATGATTATTCTCGTTAGTTCCAAAGTTAGCCAAGCTGATATACACGCCTCGCTCGGCAAGCCCGAATACAGCTACTTCTTCTTGATGAAGGATTTTCTCCCTGCGCTTGAGCGCATTGGCGCTGTCATCCAGGTTCAGAGTCGAGACGAAATCGAGTCGCTGTATGCCAGCTACCACGCGCAGGGCGAGGCGGTGGTATTTATCAGTGTTAGCCCGCCGCATCAGACGCCACTCAATCTCAAGTGCCCCACCGTGACTCTTTTCGCTTGGGAGTTCGACAGCCTTCCCTCGGTAGCCTGGGATGGCAATCCGCAGAACGATTGGCGTCATGTGTTTGCCCATAGCAGCGGTGCTATTGCCACGAGTCGAGAAGCTGCGGGGTTGGTTGAGCAAGCCACAGCTGCGGGCTTCCCCATAATTGCCCTGCCGGCGCCGGTTTGGGATCGCTATGCGGCACTTGGCTCACTGGAAGGCTGCTCGGTTGAGCTTGGCGAGCGACAATTCCCCTTCGCGGGCATTGTCATCGACAGCCCACTATTGGGCTTGTCGGCCGATGGGCTGGTGCGCAAGCCTGTAGAAGCACCGGCAGAAGTGCTTGTTGAACCAGAACCAGAACCAGAACCAGAACCAGAGTTTGCGCCTGCGCCAAAACCCTTGTTTGAGGCGTGGCAGCTAAGCACTGCATTGCTGAAGGGCTGGTGGAGCGAGATTCGGCTGCCTCTTGATAACGGCCTAAGCGTTGCACCAATTGCTGCGGCGACTGAAGCTGTAACGCCGCAAGCAGAGGTGCAAAATGCGCAGAGCGAGCAGGTAAAACCGCCGCTGCAGCAAATTAGTGTCAGTGGTGTCGTCTACACCACAGTGCTTAATCCAGCCGACTCCCGCAAAAACTGGGTCGAGATAATCACCGCCTTCTGCTGGGCCTTTAAAGAAGTTGAAAACGCAACCCTTGTCGTGAAGATGACCCATCACGATCTGGAGTATTACCGCATTGTGCTAATCACCCTCTTGTCGCGACTGGCCCCTTTCAGTTGCCGAGTGGTCGTTCTGCACGGGTTTCTTGAGGATGAGCAATACCGCGAGCTGATTAGCGCTTCCACCTATTACGTGAATGCGTCTTCTGGTGAAGGCTTGTGTTTGCCGCTGATGGAGTTTCTTTCAGCCGCTAAACCGGTCATTGCGCCGACACATACGGCAATGGCCGACTACGTGGATGAGCGTCTGGCTTTTCTTTTGCAATGCTCGCTGGAGCCCTTTTGCTGGCCCCATGATCCAACCGGTATCTTCATGACTCACCGTCATCGCCTTAACTGGCAGTCACTGATGGAAGCGTTTCAGGCCAGTTACGCCGTTGCCAACCAGCAGCCGCAGCAGTACCGCAACATGTCGCGGCATGCGTTTGCAAAAATGCAGACATTCGCCTCAGTGGATGTGGTTGCTGCACCGTTGGGCGAGTTCTTGCGCGGCGTTATACAAGCGCCTCATCTGCAGAGTTATCTGTCGCTGAATGGGAGCGAGGCGCCATGAAGTTTCTTGTCTATTCGCAAGTGACTGCCGCACGTATTGCGACCAGCATGGGCCTGCCGGAATACAGCTATTACTTTGTGTTACGTGATTTTCTGCCGGTGCTACAAAACCTAGGTGAAGTGCTGGTCGTTGAACAACCAGAGGTGGAAGTGGATCGCCTCTATGACCAGACCTGCGCGGCTGGCGAACGCTGCGTATTCCTATCGTTTTCACCGCCGCAAAAAACCCTTACTGACTTGCGCTGCCCAACCATTCCGGTATTTGCCTGGGAATTTGACAGCATTCCTAATGAGCACTGGCTCGATGAGGTCAACCAAGACTGGGGTCATGTGTTGGGCAAATGTGGTAGTGCCATTACCCACTCGCAGATGATTGTCGACGCGGTACGTAAAGAAATGGGGGCCCAATTTCCCATCGTCTCGATCCCCTCGCCGGTTTGGGACAAGTTTGCTGGCTTCAGAGCGCAGCCCGTTGTTCTCCCGCTGACGGATAAAGTAGTGATACAGGTGCGCTCCGGCGTTGTCGTGGATAGTCACGACCCAGCTTTAGCGCCCTATATTTCGGGTCCGAATGCAGCGGCAAGAGTTATTCAAGCCATTCGCGAGCATGAGAGCGCCATGGCTCGCTCTCAGCCTGCGTCCCCGGAGCCTGAACGGGAACCGGAAATGCAACCAACTCGTCAGCAGTCTCGCCTGCAGGTTACCCGCCGCTACTTGGGCGAGTGGTATCTCAATGTTCTTTGCCCGCATCTGTCTTTTTTGCCCAGACCAGGCCCAAGGGTTGATCAGAACATTGACTTGATAGCCCAAGATGAGCCGGTGGTAGATCTGGTTTATGAGGATGATGGAAAGCGTCTGGAGCCACGCAATACCGTGGAGCCTCCGCATCCGCCTGCATCCGGGCTCACCCCGCGAATGCCAGAGTGGCTGCCGACAGATAGCCGTCTTGAACTCTCTGGGATGATTTTTACTGCACTGTTCAATCCCTACGATGGTCGCAAGAATTGGGCGGACATGTTGACCGCCTTCTGCGCGGCTTTTCGCGACGTTCCCGATGCCACCCTGGTATTCAAGCTTGGGCACCGCGAGTATGAGTCCGCCATGCATGACATGCTGATCTGGATGGCGCGCATGCCCACATACAAATGCCGGGTAGTCCTGCTGCATGGTTACCTTGAAGGCAGCGAATTCGATAGTTTGATTCGTGCAAGCGCCTTTGCGGTTAATGCCTCGCACGGAGAGGGTCAGTGCTTGCCCTTGATGGAGTTTCTATCTTGCGGAAAACCCGCAATTGCACCGCTTCATTCGGCGATGCTCGACTATATCGATGAAGAGGTGGCCTTCGTTGTTGATAGCTGGCTGGACGCTAGCGCCTGGTCTCATGATCCGCGCTTGGCCTACCGTACCTGCCGTCATCAGCTCAATTGGGAATCTCTAGTCAGCGCCTATCAAGCGGCGTATCACTGCGCCAAGAATGACCCTGAGCGGTATAAGCGCATGTCGGATGCGGCCATTGAGCGAATGCGTACGCATTGCTCGCAAGCGGTGGCTACCGAGCGCCTCAAGACGTTCTTAGCTATGGGGGGCCAAGCGCATGCAAGCCTTGCGTAAGTGGTGGCAGCGCCGCCGCGCGACGACTCCTAGCGTTGTGGCAGAGCCGGCTGCGCAGGTATCTACCCCAGTATTAGTCGACTCTCGTGACTGTGGTCTAGTGGATGCGGTAATGGGCGGTTGGTTTCAGAATGCCTCGGATGAATTGTTTCGCGGCTTTTGTATTGCGGCTGACGATGTGGTGCTGGACTTGGGCTGCGGGCATGGTGGTTCGACGCTGTTCTGTGCTCGGCGCGGCGCACATGTGATCTTCACCGACAGCGAGGCTGCGAAAATCGAAGCGCTGCGTGAAAAGGTTCGCGAGACGCCAGCCCGGCAAGCCGAGGGCATCGTCTCGAACAGCCTGCCCTTACCCTTGGCGGACAACCTGGCCAGTAAGGTCATTGCGCTTGAAGTGTTGGAACATGTCGAGCAGCCGCTGGCGATACTCCAGGAGTTAGTTAGAGTCGGTCGCCCAGGTGCGCAGTATTTTATTTCGGTGCCCGATCAAGCCAGTGAAGAATTACAGCGCGCGGTGGCGCCAGCGCTGCATTTCGAGTCGCCCAATCATATCAACGTATTTTCTCGCGAGGCTTTTGGTGAACTGGTGGAAAGTGCCGGGCTGATCATCGAGACGCGCAACTATTACGGCTTTTATTGGACGCTGTGGATGATGCTGTTTTGGGGCACCAAACAGGCCGAAGGGCACGTCTTTAGTGGTGCGACGCATGATCAGCTGGAAGGGCCCTTTCACCCACTGCTTAACAGCTGGGCCACGCTCTGGTACGAAACAATCAACCTGCCAGGTGGCGAAAAAATCCGTGCGGCCCTGGATCAGGCCCTGCCAAAAACGCAAATTATCCTGGCACGTAAACCACTGCCCGGCGAAGGTGCTCCATGAGCAAACGAATCGACGACATCGAGGTTCTGCGCGGCTTTGCCGTGCTCTTCGTGGTGCTGCACCATGCCCTAGGTAATTTATTTACCTGGACTACGCCGGGGCTGGCACGAGTAGCGGTTTATTTCGGCGGCTACTTTGGTGTCGATTTATTCTTCGCTATTTCGGGCTTTGTCATCGCTCGTGAGCTGGTGCCACGGCTGCAGGCCAGTACCGGATCGGATATGGCATTCAGGATCACAGTGGCGTTCTGGATTCGCCGCGCCTGGCGCCTTTTGCCATCGGCCTGGACCTGGCTGGTCCTGACCTTGTTGGCGGTGGTGCTATTTAACCAGTCAGGGGTGTTCGGTGGCTTTCGAGCGAACCTAGAGTCGACCGTCGCCGGCGTGCTGCAGGTGGCTAATCTGCGCTTCGCAGAGACCTTCGGGCGCAGCGAATACGGTGCCAGTTTCGTCTATTGGACCTTGTCGCTGGAGGAACAATTTTATTTGATTCTGCCGTTACTGGTATTGGTCAGTCGGCGATTTTTGCCGTATGTGTTGATAGCTCTGGTGGTCTTTCAGTTGTTGTCGACTCGAACATTGATGGCTGTGGTATTTCGTACGGATGCGATTGCCTTAGGTGTATTACTGGCCATCTGGAGTCAGCACAGCACCTATGCCATGGTTCGCCCGGTATTTCTCTCCCGTACTTGGTGGGCTGGCACATTGGCCATGCTAGCGCTGTGTTTTTGTATGGGCGTCGCAGGCTCCGAGGTTCTGCACGTGGTGTCCTATAAGTTCAGCTTGTTCGCCGTATTGTCGTTACTGCTGGTATGGATCGCCTCTTACGATATGGACCTGTTCATCCCTGCTGGGCCAATGAAGCGGTTGCTACTTTGGGTCGGGACGCGCTCTTACGCCATCTATCTGATCCATATTCCGGCGTTTTATTTAGCCCGCGAGATTTGGTTTCGCTTGCGCCCTGGAGTTACTCCTGGCGATGAGTTGTTTTTCCCGTTGCTGTTCACGGCAAGCATTCTGCTTATCCTTCTCAGCGAATTGAACTACCGCCTGATCGAAACGCCATTTCGGTTGCGCGGCTCGTTTATCGCCAAGCGTTTTTTAGCGGCCGAGTCAGAAAGAACCGTGCAGAGTGAACCCACCATACAGCCAATCAAGGGTTAGTAATGTTTAGTGTTATTAAGAAACTCTTCGGACGATCCAGTTTAGTTGCTATGAGTAATCCCCCGGTCAATAGCGCAGAAGTTGAAGCTCCGGTGGGCGACTTCGCGCTGGTCGATGCCTGCATGAGTGGCTGGTTCAACACCGAAACCGGCGAGTTATTGCAAGGTTTTCCGATCCTGCCAGAAGATACCGTCTTGGATGTCGGTTGTGGAGAAGGTCCATTTACCCACTTCTGCGCCAAGATGAAAGCTGAAGTTATTTTTGCCGACATTAATCCAGAGCGGGTCAGCGCGGTCGAGCGGCTGCTAAAAGACTCCCCGGCTCGCGCGCTGCATCCGCTGGTTACCGATGGCAACCCTTTGCCGTTGCCCGATGGCCATGTCGACAAGCTAATTGCTATGGAGGTGTTGGAGCACGTGGATGTGCCTGCGGACTTTATGAAAGAGTTGGTACGAGTGGGTAAACCGGGCGCTTTGTACCTGATTACTGTGCCCGATGCCGCCAGTGAGGGGGTGCAGCAACAGTTGGCACCGTCGGCGCACTTTGAAAAACCTAACCATATCAATATTTTTAGCCGCCATGAGTTTGAGCGCTTGGTACAAGATGCCGGGTTAGTGATTGAGCGACATAGTTATTACGGTTTTTATTGGGCAGTGTGGTGGGCGTTTTTCTGGGTTTGCAAAAAAGACCTGTCTTCACCCGAGCATCCGCTGCTGGATAATTGGGCACGGACTTGGGCGACCCTGCTGGAAACACCGGGTGGTGCACAGGTCAAGCAGGCGCTTGATCGGGTGATGCCCAAAAGCCAGGCGATCATAGCGCGCAAGCCATTTTTATCCTGACGTAAGCACACTTTGTGCGCTGATGCCGAGTTGCTCTGATTGAACGCTCAGGCTGCAGTGTGTGAGTAAACAGCAGCTCAGTGTTAGCTGAGGCTAATAAAACCAAGGAATGCTCAGCATGACATTTACCTCCTATGCGCAAAATTTTGAAGATGTGACTCTGTGGCGAACATTAAAACTTTTTGGTCCGGGTTTTTATATTGATATCGGTGCTAATCATCCCACGCGAGACTCAGTAACCCGCTCGCTGTATGAGCGCGGTTGGCGTGGTATCAATATCGAACCGGTACTGCATTACTACGAGTCGCTCTGCGCGGAACGTCCTGAAGATGTGAACTTGTGTGTGGCGGTAGGTGATGAGGAAAATGAACTGGTTTTTTTCGAATCCCCCGAAACGGGGCTTTCGACACTCAGTTTAGAAATGGCGGAGAGGCAGAAAGCCGAAGGCATTCCCTTTATCCAACGTACGGTAAAGACGCGAACCCTCACCAGTATTTGTGAGGAGCATGTTCACAGTGAGCTGCCTCTACAATTTATAAAAATCGATGTCGAAGGTTTTGAAGAGCAAGTACTACGCGGCATGGATTTTCAGCGATGGCGTCCTTGGATAATCCTTGTTGAGTCATCTTATGATATCGACCCTGAATGGACGTCAATTATTCTCGAAGCGGGCTATAAATTTGCTCTTTGCGATGGAATAAATCGTTATTACGTTGCTCAGGAAAGGCTTGAACTCCTCGTGCCTCTCTCATTACCACCTAATTTTTTAGACGATTTTCGGCTTTGCGCTGGGCATTTATTTAGTCATCCCGTCGTAGATGTGCAAGCAATTCGGACTGATCTGTGCAGCGCTACGAATCGTGCTGAGTTGGCTGAGGCGAAATTAACCGAAATATATAACAGTCGTTTTTGGCGCCTTGCCAAAATAATCACATCAGTTAAAAATTTGGTGTCGATTAAATAGTTTTTTAAACGTAAGTTGCCCTCCGTGCCCAAGGAGGAGACTGAATAAATTGCCTGAAGGGTTTAGTGAATGCATTCTGTTTTTCAACTGAGTCGCGGACTTGCGTTCGTGCGATTACATTGGCCTGTGTTGGCTTGCATGGCACTTGTGAGTGCAGTTGTATTATTTATTCGAATCAGGCTGGGCTTCGAGTTTCCCATTCCTTGGAACGATGAAACAGCCTTCACTTCGCAGGCCTTTGAGTTCAGTCGTACCGGTAGTTTTTATGTTTACGGGCTAAATAGTGAGCGGATGGTAATGTGGATGCCGCCGGGCTACATGCTGCTGCTCGCCGGGGTGTACAAAGTCTTCGGCTATAGCTTTGAAATCTCCCGGTGGTTTTCCACGCTGCTGTATTCGGGTTGCTTCGGCGTGGGCCTGGCCATCGTTCGCAGCACACTGAACGGCTGGCGGCAGATGCTGGCACTGGTGTTGATGTTGCTGGCCTTCCTCTCCCCCTATTCGCTGGCAATTGCCAACATTGCCCGAATGGAAGGGCTGTACACGCTGATCTTTCTGCTCTCACTGCTGGCGACGCTACGCGGCAAATATGCCTTAGGGCTGGCGCTGGTGTTGCTCGGCGCGACCGTGCATTACAACGCGGTGTACTTCCTGTTGCCCTACGGCGTGCTGGTGTTGTGGAAGATTCTGCGCCGAGAAACCCTCAGCATCGGTCCGGGAGAGTTGCTGGCACTGGTTATCAGCGTGCTGGCGTTGGCCGGTTACGGTGTGTTTGTGATCAAGCATATCGACGGCTTCTGGCAGGACATGCAGTTCCAGTTCGCCTACAAGCTGGGCTCGCCGGTAATGGGTGGCCGAGAAGGCTGGACGCTAATAGGCCTGCTGCTGTTGATTCCCGGCTTGCAGCTGATAGCGCATCGCCGCTTGGGCGCCGAGGCCCTGTTGTCGCTGTATGGTGTGGCTTTTATTGCCATGACCTTGAACGGCCACAACATGTGGTACAGCTTCGGTTATAACTTCGGTTTTTGGCTGCTGTTGCTCGGTGTGCTGGTGAGCACATCTTCGCTGAGCCAAGTCTGGTGGCGCGTGGGCTGTGCTCTGATTGCCAGCGGGCTGCTCTACCAATTTGGGCTGCATGCCAACAGTGGAACTCCCCCGCTTGACGCCCTCAAGCCACGCCTGTCGATGCTCTCCCGAGACTTCCTACCCGGCAGCGAAATAGACAAGGTACGCGCCTTTATTACTGGCCTGCCGCCGGACACTACTGTCTCATTCGGTTATACAGGGGTTGAATCGTACTTCTTCGCCGATTTCGCTCGCTCCGGCGCGCGCTGGACCGGTCCTATGCATAGTGTGACGCGAGTTTTCCCCGCGCGCAGTGTGGATTACCGAGTGCTATGCGACAGCGCGCTCTATCCAGCATATGTGTCAGTGTATGACTGGGAGGGTTATTCGCGCAAAAGTCAGGACAGTGGTTGTGTTATTACCCGCCTGGCTAAGGAATAAGTTCATGTGCAGTGATGTCAAGACTCGAGAAATCAAGAAGCTAAGCACTATAGTTGGCGCCTTGGTTTTAGCCACGCTTTGCATTATCGTTGTATCACTACATGCAAAATACGGATACTCCTGGCCATCAAGCGGTCATGCATTTGGATCCGACGATGCATTTATTAGTTATCGATATGCAGCAAATCTGTTTAATGGTACTGGGCTGGTTTTCAATCCCGGTGAAGCGGTCGAGGGCTACTCGAATTTTCTTTATACGCTGCTGATGGTGCCTGGTTTTTTCCTAGGGTATGAGCACATTTATCTTTTCAGCCTTACCATCAATACTTTGTTGTTTGTCGTGTGCTGTTTCGTACTCCAATATCTGATTAGGCAAGAGCTTGGGGCGTTATACGCCTGGATTGGCAGCGGTATGCTGGCGCTCACCCCGGTGCTTTGGGCTAACGCCGCAACTGGCCTAGAAAGCATGCTGGTGCTTTTTCTGTTTCTGTTGGTCTGGGCGCTTCTGAGTCAAACAAAGCCCCGCGTTGCATGGCTCTGTATTGCGGCACTTGCTGCAATTCTTTGCCGTGTAGATGGATTTATCCTGCCATTACTGGCCGCCTTGTGCCTTTGGCTAGACGGTCGCAGAAAGCTTGGCTATCAGCTCGTGGCTTTCGTGTTTTTGGTGATGACTGCTTATACCTCATGGCGGCTTTTCTATTACAGTGACTACATTGCAAATACTTATCACGCAAAAATAACAGGGAATGTTTTTGAGCGTATTAAAACTGGCTTTGAAATACTGTACGGGCAATCTATTTACAATGGTATTGCACTATATGCGGCTATTTCAATAACTGCTGCAGTCTTGCATCGAAGTATTACCAGTAAGCATCTATTTCCTCTGACTTATTTGATTTTCTCCCTGCTCTACTTTATTTGTATAGGCGGCGATATTTACTACGAGCGCTTTCTGCTTGCCATTTTTCCTGTCGGAGTATTTTTCACGCTATTGATGTCTTCAAAGGCAGAATTAAGAGTAATCAAGGTTGCTCTGCCTTTAATTGCAGTTCTGGCAGGTTCGTTGGTCGCTTTTCAGGGCGGGCGTTTTGCATATCAAAGTAAAAGCTATGATATGTGGAATAATTTAGGTCGCTTTTTAGCTGGAGTAGAACCGGGTTCTCTTCTGGCAATCGACGCTGCGGGTAAGGTGCCTTATTATTCAAACTTGCCAACTCTAGATATGCTGGGCTTGAATGATCGGCATATCGGCCAGCGCGACATGCCACCACAGCCATTCCTCGTTGGTCATGCTAAGCATGATGTTGATTATGTGCTATCACGAAAGCCTGTTCTAATTGCAGTGTGGGGACTGGCAAATTTAGATTTGCGCTGGGGTTTGACTCGCGAAAAGTACATTAGTAATTATGAAGTTAAATATCTGGTTAACTCTCTAATGGAAAGTAGAGGTCAGGATATTGTTGATGTTCAAGGCGCCACTGTTCCGGAAATAAAAAATCTAATGGAGAGTGGGTATTATTACGTTGTTTTAGCGCGCCGTGATCAACTTAGTCTCCTTCCGAAAGCCAGCGAGTGGTCGCACTAATCATTTAGCGATTTTAAATTGGACTGCGGCGGCATTCAGTTTCCGTCGAGGTGCCCATTATGATGTCTTGTTCATGACTAATTTGTAGCCGTAAGTTTTTAGTGGCGTTTCTATGAAGCGGTATGTTACCTCTGCTAATGCTACGCAACTCACAAGCCATGTTAATGTAAATATAAGCGCCTCTAAAGGTAGTGATTGTCCAGTGGTGTTTGTTGGAATAAACAATATTCTAATGATGCAATAGATTGGCCAGTGAGATAGATATAATGCATATGAACGTGATCCGAGCCAAGCTAATATTGAGCCCGTTAGGCCTTTAGGCGTTAGTGCTTCGCCTGTGATACACATGGCAACGAGCGCCGCGCTTATTATTGATATTGCGCCGATAGTAGATAGGCGAGCTGTAAATGTTGTAAGGATGGGTGGTGCTAGGATTAAAGCGATAATTAGCGCTATGAAAATAAAGCGCTTAGCCCGCATTGTGAGCCTGCAGCCAGAAAGCTTAAATTTTCGCACTCTACTCAGGGAGAGCGATAGTAGAACTCCCCACAGGAGTCCATCTGGCCGTACATACCATCCCAAGCTAAAAACGGGACGTTCAACAAACAATAATGCAAGTATAGTAAGTGCTAGCAGGATTGCTAACTTACGCTTTGTGATTAGTAGTAAAGCCAGGGGTAATACTAAATAAAACTGCTCTTCTTGCGACAAGCTCCAGTAAACACCGAGAATGCCTGCGCGACTACAAAATTCACCCCAATGAATTGTACCTATACAGTAGGCCCAGTAGAAGTTTGCGGTATTCGTCAGTGCTGCAAGTGCATCTCTCGCTATTGTATCTAGCGTTCCGATGAGTGGGTGGCCTGGCAAAATAAGGGCCATAGTTAAAGGTATAAATACCCACAACCAAGCAGCAGGGAGCAAACGAAATATTCGGCGTATCCAAAATGCCTTTAGGTCTGCGGTCCAAGCTAACCCTTGATGGTATTTTGATGCGGTGGGCTGTAATGAGTTGCTTATTAAGAACCCGGATATAACAAAGAAAAGATCAACACCCTGCCATAGTGGTAACTGAGGTAATGGCTTTAAAAGAAAGTCGCTAGTGAAGTAGCGTAGGTGTGATGCGAGCACAAGCAATATAGCGCATGCGCGCAGTGTTTCAATATCGCGATTTTTTATATTCATGCGCTAGTTCGCTAGGCTTCAAAAGTTTTATTTTTATTTATCTTAAATCAAAACCAAAGGGTCAGACTCGTTTTTCGCCATTAAGGCTTCGGGGGTTAATCGAGTCTGACCCTCAGAATACTCGAGTGGCTATGCCGCAGAGTGCAGAATCTTTACTTCGTTCTCCAGCACTTGCTGGACGAATTGGTTGAGGCTCATACCAAGGGTTGCAGCCGCCTCAGCGGCTTCGGCATGCAGTTCCTCAGACAGGCGCAATTGGAACTTGCCGGAGTAGTTTTTAACCGGGGAAATGCCTTTCTCGGCACACACCTCTAAAAACACCCGCAACGAGGTTGCGCCTTCCCTCTTGAGGGCTTCTACGTTGTCGGCATAGAAGTCGGCACCACCATTCAGGTTGATGAACTCACCTCGGAACATCCCGATTTCAGGATCGAACTGGATCACGGCACGCTGGCCATCAATGGTCATAACATTGTTCATGGGGTTACTCCGTTGGTTTCCAGCCATTTGCGGATGCTGGCGACGGCACCTTTATCGGTTTCCGGTGATGGGTGGGGCCGGTGATAGACCTGTACTTGGCCAAATAACTCGACAGCCACGCGTGAACCTTCGCGTTCGCTGATCTTCGCGCCAAGCTCAATGAGGAGTCTTTCGATTTTTCCCCACTTAATGCTCGCGGATACGGGCCTGGCGAAGATGGCGGTCAGAACATCGCCATGCTTGTACTTTTTCTTTTGCATTTTCGGGGCCGTCAATTTTTTAAATGGTACCACAATGCAGTACTGTCGCAATGGATTTTACATTCGGCATTCACGACACCAACAGAGCCACACTGGGGAGCTAATCGAGTCTGACCCTGAGGTTCCTCGTCAAAAACTAACAGTTCTCACTCGGCGTAAAGACCTATCTCAACGAAAATTTACGAAACGCCATCGCCAATACTCGCGGATCATCGCTGGCAGGCTTGTGTGCATTCGGCAGATGAAACGTAAAGGTATTCAGGCCTACGTGTAACAGTTCCGGGGCAAAGCTGAAGCGGATTTCTCTATCTCCCCCTTCAAAATGCCCTGCGTAAATTTGCTGGCCATTGAGAGTGATAGTTAGGGCCTGGTTACCCAGAAAACCTGCCTGCAGGTTGGCTTCGCCACTTAGGTTTTGCTCGCCAAGCATGAGGCTTAGTTTGGCATCCTGCCCTTCACTCCAGCGGAAGCCTGCTTCCAGGCCATAAAAGCTGTCGAAGGCTGCCTGAGCAGAGTCATAGGAAATATCGATGAGGCCGGTGAAGGACGGAAGTTGATGGCTGCGGAATTCGGACAGCCGTTTTTCGTGGCGATTTTTGCTGTGGAGGAATTGAGGGTAGCGCCAATCGAATAGATATTCGGGGTATTGATCGACGTTGGGCTCTACGTTCCATTGCATGCCGTAGGGGTTGAATAGAGCTTGATAGGTATTGATGTAGATGGCGAACAGTCCGCTGACTGCCACTGCTGCGTACGCGAGGTTTCTCTTATGGCCTAGCGCCGCCAAGCCAGCAAAAAGGCCCACGAAAAGGCCTGGCAAGGCATCGACCATCAAGCGCGCGCCGAACGACCAGCCCGCCCACCAGTGAGGGAACTGGCTAACCGACAGTAAGTGGGCAAGAGGCCAAGCGAGGCTGATCAGGCCCAGCTTCGCCAAGCCCTTGTTTCGTGGTGCCAGTCCGATGGTCAAGAGTAGGGATATCAGCAGGAAGGGCGAAAAGATCAATAGTCCGCGCGCCGGGCTGAGCAGGTTGCCATACAGCGCCGTTTTAAAATCGCCACCCTCCAAGCGCTTCGGTAAGTAGTAGTCCGGCAAAATCTGGCCAAACTCGTGCAGGCTCCAGCCGATAAAGCCAAGCAGCAGCAGGCTCAAGGTAACGCCTGCGAGCACAGCGGATTTTTTATCCTGGAGGAAGTAATACAGCAGCAAAAAGGGTGCCAGTAGTGCCAGGGTTGGCCGGCAGAGATAGGCCAGAAACAAGCTCAGCCCAATCAGCGCCGGAGCCAGTAAAGTCTCTGGCTGACGGCGACGAAGCACCAGAAAGATGGCGGCGCTGGAAAAGACCAAGGCGAAGTCATGTGACCATAGTGCGGTTCCAACTGTGCTCGCCAGTGAGCTGCCGAACCAGCAAAGTCCTGCCAACAGCAAACTCTCAGTCTGGCGTAGGTAGAGCCTGGCGGTCTTATAGAGGATAAAGGTGATAAGCAGGGCGGCCAGCGTGGCTAATAGCATCTGGATGAAAGGCTCATCCTTGATCATGTCGAAGCCAAAGGCATTGGCGATGGCCACGAACGGCGTGCTGACTAGGGCAGTTCCCAAGGGAAAATAGTTGTAGAAATGCCCGCCTTTCTGATGAATGACATAACCGTAGCTATTGAGGAGCGTCTCACCGTAGGCGTCGAGCTTCAGGCTGCCATGCTGCACAAGGGCTTGACTGACCAGCAAGGTACCTCGCGGATCGCTATCGGTATTGTGCGTTACCTGTCCGGCTATCACCGCCACGATCAGGGCGGCGAGGAGCCAGCCAAGCCAGCGATGCTTTCTTAGGGCGGATTTGCTGCGACCTCCATCAGTTCTAAGAAAGTGCGCAGGCATGCTGGCTTTTGTTCTTACTGAGAACATTTGGACAGTTTCCAGATTCAAAGTGAAAGCCGTTTGAAGAGCTTTTCCGGAACACTCTTAATAATCAACATGATCAGCATCCAAAACCCCGGCGTATAAAGCACGTCTTTGTTCTTCTCGATGGCCTTGTCGATATCCTGAGCAACTTTTTCCGGCGTTGCCCATAGCGGGCCTTTGGGGAAGGCAGCGGTCATGGGGGTGTCGACGAAGCCGGGTTTGATGGTCAGCACTTGCACGCCGCTTTTATGCAGGCGGTTGCGCAAGCCCTGCAGGAAGATGCTCAAGGCGCCCTTGGCGGTGCCGTAGATATAGTTGGATTGCCGGCCACGGTCGCCGGCGACTGAGCCGATCACGGCAATGCAGCCATGCCGTTGCTGCTCGAAGTGATTGGCCAGCAGTGTCAGCAGGGCAATGACGCTGAGGGCGTTGGTTTGCAACTCCTGCAAGGTTAGCTCGACGCTTTGCTCGCAGGCCTGCTGGTCGCTGAGGGTGCCGTGGGCAATCAGTACCCGATCCAGACCATTTAGCTCGGTTTTTACCTGTTCCAGTAGCGCGTGATGGGTGTCCAGCGCGTTGGCCTCGAAGGTGGCGCAGTGCACGGCTGTGGCACCGCGCACGCGCAGATCCTGCGCCAGGCTCTCCAAGCGCGAGCTGTTACGTGCCAGTAGATAGAGGCTGTGGCCTTGGGCGGCGAAACGTTTGGCGCAGGCTTCGGCAATCGCCGAGGTGGCGCCGATGATCAGGATTTTTTGCATGGGATTTAGTCCAGGCCGAGTCGGCGCGATTGCAGAGAGGCGAATTTGCCGAGGGCGCCATAGTGGGCGCGAACTTCTTGGAATTGCTGCCAGTTGGGTTGGCTTTGTTTAAACGTGGCCTCACTCATGCGCGCATCTTTGGCCAGATACAGGCGGCCACCATGGGCCAAGACCATGCTGTCCAATTCGTCCAATAGCTCCAGCAGGCCGGCCTCCAGTTTGAAGTCGAGCGCTAGGGTGTAGCCTTCCATGGGGAATGACAGCAGGTTGGAGTTGGCGGCGCCGAAGGTTTTCAGCACGGCCAGGAAGGAGCCACGATGGGAGCTGGAGATACGTTCAAGAATGGCGCGCATGCCTTGCAGGCCAGCGGCTTTTGGGATGACAAATTGATACTGCACGAAGCCCTGTTTGCCATACAGACGATTCCACTGCTGGATGCCATCCAGCGGGTAGAAGAAGCTCTCAAATGTTACCCGCTGTTTGGACACAGCCTTACGGATGCGCTGGTAGTACAGCTCGTTGAATGCTTGTACCGAGTAGCGGTTAAGCAGGGCGGCGGGCATGTCCAGCGGTACGCTCAGGACTCGCTTGGCGGGCAATAGCAATTGGCCGTCGCGGGCATGCTCGCCGACCATTAGCAGTGAACGGCCCAGTGCCGCGCCACTGGCCAGGCAGTCGATCCAGGCGACTGAATAGGTGCTGGCGCTATGGGCCTCAAACAGTTGCAGAGCTTCTTCGAGGTTGGCGGCCTTGTAAGTCGTCTGCTGGATATAAGCGCTTTCGATACGCAGCAAACGCAAGCTAACGGCGACAATCAGCCCGGTCAGGCCCATGCCGCCGCAGGTGGCATGAAACAGTTCGGGGCGCTCATTGCGTGAGCACAGAACCTGCGAACCGTCGGCCAGCAGCAGCTCGATGCTCTCAACGCAGGCGCTGAAGCAGCCATGCAGGTGATGGTTTTTGCCATGCACATCACTGGCAATAGCGCCGCCGAGGCTAACAAACTGGGTGCCGGGGGTGATCGGTAAAAACCAGCCGCGCGGGACAAAAACATCCAGCAACTCGGCCAAGCTGATGCCGGCCGCGCAGGTTAGCAGGCCAGTTTGCACATCGAAGCTGTGCAGGAGGTTGAGGTGGCGCGTGCTGATTAATCTGTCGGCCAGCGCGCTGTCGCCATAGCTGCGGCCCATGCCACGGCCCAGTACCGGGCCATTTTCGGTTAACAACTGTGCGGCATCCGGCACGTTTTGCGGTTGCATCAGTTGCGCGTCATGCTGTGGGTAGCGGCCCCAGCCGTGGGTCAGCATGCTGATTGCTCCTGGGCGCGAAATACAAAGCGTTTATCCAGCGCGTACTTGCTTACATAACCAATGGCCAAGCCTATTACGCCGCCGAGGTAGCGCATCTGGTCGCTACCAAACAACGTATGAAAGGACAGCTCAAAACCCCAGAATATGGCCGTGGTAATCAGCCCCGTCGAGGCATAAAGCATGAAAACTTTGCTGTCATGTGCCGCGTTTTCAGCCTTAAAGCGGAAAATGTAGCGTTTGTCGAGGCCGTATTTAACAATTAGGCCGATGCCAGTACCGGCCATAATCGACAATGCGATAGCATAGGCACCCGAATAAACCAGCAGAAAACCGGCTTGTGCGCCGATATTGGTTGCCGTCGCGATCGCTGCAAGAAGTGCGTAGATAGCCGCCAGTTTCATAACTCTTCCCAGATACCCAGCCGAGGCAAAATGGCATGCATGCTACCGTAGCGCCGCGCTCGTCTCTAGCGCAAATTCGAGGGATGTTAGCGTTGATGCGGCCACGCCAGTGGGTGAAAAATGCCTTCGTGTTCGCGCCGCTGATTTTTGCCGGTGAGTTTCTCAAGCTGGCGTCGATTGAGAAGGTGGTGCTGGCGGCGCTGATTTTCTGTGTGGCCTCATCGGCCACTTATATCCTCAATGATCTGAGTGATATTGAGCGCGATCGACGTCACCCGAAAAAATCCAAAACCCGGCCATTGGCCTCTGGGCTGGTCTCAGCGCCGCAGGCGCTAGCTTTGTTGCTGGCTCTTTATGCCGCGCTGCTGGCGGCCTGGTTCGTTATGCCGGCGGTGCTTTATGTGGTGCTGGGCTATTTACTGCTTAACCTGGCCTACACCTTCGTACTCAAACATCAGCCGGTGATTGATATCTTCACCATTGCGATTGGTTTTGTCTTGCGCGTGTATGCCGGGGCCATGGCGTTGTCGGTGCCTGTTTCGTCGTGGATGTTTGTCACCACCCTGTGTTTGGCGCTTTATCTGGCGGCGGTGAAGCGTGGGCAAGAGCTTGCCAGCAATGGCAGCGAAAGCCGCGAGGTTTTACAGCACTACACGCCGGCGCTGCTTGATCGCTATGCCGAGATGGCCGCCACCGGCGCCCTGCTGTTTTACAGCCTGTTCGTGATGACTGCGCGGCCGGCGCTGGTGATGACCATTCCGTTGGTACTCTATGGGCTTTATCGCTACTGGTTTATTGTCGAGTCTAAAGACGGCGGTGAGTCACCCACCGATGCCTTGCTGGGCGACTGGCAGTTACTGCTGACGGTGGCAGTCTGGGGCGTGGTATCGGCCGTTTCGATCTGGCCGGGACACTCGCTATGACACTCGACCCGTCTTATGCACTCACACCCTTTATCGCTTGGCTGCTGGCCGGCTGCAGCAAGTTTGCCATCAATAGTTTGCGGGCTAAGCGTTTGGCCTTTGACTTGATCGGCTACGGCGGCATGCCGAGTAATCACAGCGCTATCGTCTGCAGCATGGCGGTGCTCATAGCGCTTAAAGAAGGTATTACCGATCCGGCTTTTGGGGTGGCGGTTACCTTGGCTTTTATTGTGTTGCTGGATGCCAGCAGTCTGCGTCGGCAAGTAGGTTTGCACGCGCAGGCAATCAACGGTTTGTCTGCCGTCAAACCATCAAGCCCCTTGCGTGAGCGCATGGGTCATAGTCGTAGCGAGATACTCGCCGGGCTTTTGGTTGGCGCCGGTTCAGCCTGGCTGGTATGGCGCTGGGGTGCAGGCTTGCTCAATGGATTGTTGGCGATTGCCGGATAAGAGGATTACTTGGGTGAAAAAGCTACTGGTTACCGGCCTGAATGGTTTCGTCGGGCGACACTTGCAGGCGTTGCTGGCGACCGACTCGGATGCGCCCTGGCAGCTGATTGCGCCTAAACCGCATGACTTGCTCGATGGCACTTCGTTGGATGCCTGGCTGCAGGAGGAGTGCCCGGACGCCGTTATCCACTTGGCCGGGCAAACTTTTGTGCCGGAAGCCTTTCGCGATCCGCAGCGCACCCTGCAGGTCAATCTGCTGGGCACGCTTAATTTGCTGCAGGCGCTTAAGCGTCGGGGCTTCAGTGGCACCTTCCTGTATGTCAGCTCCGGCGATGTGTATGGTCAGGTCATAGAAAGTGACTTGCCGGTCGTCGAAATCTTGGCCCCGCAGCCACGTAACCCTTATGCCGTCAGCAAGGTTGCTGCCGAGTTGCTCTGCCAACAGTGGAGTTATAGCGAGCCTTGGCGGATCATAGTCGCCCGCCCGTTTAACCATATCGGCCCTGGGCAAGGCGAAGCATTCGTGATTCCGAGCATGGCCCGCCAGCTGGTTGGCGTGCGGCAGGGTTTGCAGCCGGCGCAGCTGGAGGTCGGTGATGTTGATGTAACCCGCGACTTTCTCGATGTCCGCGATGTGCTACAGGCTTACTTAGCGCTGTTGGAGCACGGCCGTAGCGGCGAAATTTACAACGTTTGCTCGGGGGTAGAGCGGCGGGTTCGCGATCTGATCATGCAGATGGCGAACTTGGCTGGAGTTGAGGTTGAGCTGGTACAAGATGCCAGCCGCATGCGCTTATCTGAGCAGCGGCGGGTCGTTGGATGCAGTAAAAAACTACAAAAAGAGACTGGGTGGAAACCTGGCATATCGATCACGGAAACCCTACAGAGCGTGCTCTCTGACTGGGCAGCAAGAGAACTATAAGAATGTCTAAGTCTGCATTGATTACTGGCGTAACCGGCCAAGACGGCGCCTATTTGGCCAAGCTGCTGCTGGAAAAGGGCTATGAAGTTCATGGCTTGGTGGCTAGGCGCAGCAGCGATACGCGCTGGCGGCTACGTGAGCTAGGCGTCGAAGCGCAGATTCGCTATCACGAGGGCGATCTGGCGGATGCCTGCTCGATTCAGCGCGCGGTAATCAAAGCCAAGCCGGATGAAATCTACAACCTGGGCGCCCAGAGTTTTGTTGGCAGCTCCTGGGATCAGCCGGTAACTACTGCGGTAGTTGATGGAATTGGCGTTACTCACTTGCTTGAAGCGATTCGCCAGTTTTCACCGCAAACGCGTTTCTATCAGGCCTCGACCAGTGAGATGTTCGGTTTGATTCAGGCCGAGCGGCAAGACGAAAACACCCCGTTCTACCCGCGCAGCCCCTATGGCGTGGCCAAGCTCTATGGCCACTGGATCACCGTTAACTACCGTGAAAGCTTCGGCCTGCACGCCTCCAGCGGCATTCTGTTCAATCACGAATCGCCATTGCGCGGCATCGAATTTGTCACCCGCAAAGTTACCGACGCTGTGGCGCGGATCAAGCTCGGCAAGCAAAGCGAGTTGCGCTTAGGCAATATCGACGCCAAGCGTGACTGGGGCTTTGCTGGCGATTATGTCGAAGCCATGTGGCTGATGTTGCAGCAAGAGGTTGCCGATGACTACGTGGTGGCCACCGGCGTAACCACTACTGTGCGCGATATGTGCAAATTGGCGTTTGAGCATGTGGGTTTGAACTATGAGGACTACGTGGTGATTGACCCGCAGTTCTTCCGCCCGGCTGAAGTTGAGGTGCTGCTGGGTAACCCAGCTAAGGCTGAACGCAAGCTTGGCTGGACGCCGAAAACCAGCTTGGCCACGTTGATTGAGGGGATGGTTGACGCGGACATGCGCCGCGTTGGCAAGGAGTAAGGCGGCATGATTATTCCTGTGATTCTCTCCGGCGGCGCCGGTACGCGTTTGTGGCCGGTATCGCGCGAGGATCATCCCAAGCCCTTTATGCGCTTGCCGGATGGTCAGTCACTGTTGCTGAAAACCTATTTGCGCGCCGCCAGCCTGGTACCTGCGGGCGGCGAGATAGTCACGGTGACTAACCGTGAGCACTACTTTGAAAGCCGCGATCACTTTGCCGAAGCCAAGCTGAGTCGTCATCACGCGCGCTTCTTGCTTGAGCCGCAAGGCCGCAACACCGCCCCGGCAATTGCGGTAACCGCTTTGGCCTTGGCGGCAGAGCACGGTGAAGATACGGTGTTGGTGGTAATGGCTGCTGATCATCTGATTCATGATCTGGCGGGTTTTAATCAGGCCACTGAACATGCCGTGGCTTTGGCTCGCCAAGGCTATTTGGTTACTTATGGCATTCGCCCAACGGCGCCTGAGACTGGCTTCGGTTATATCGAGGCCGGAGATACGTTGGATGAGCACGGCGGCTGCCGCGTGCTGCGCTTCGTCGAAAAACCCAATCAGGTTACCGCCCAAGAATACCTCGAGAGCGGCCGTTTTCTATGGAACTCGGGAATGTTCTGCTTTACCGCCGGCAGCCTTATCGCTGAGCTGCAATCGCATGCTCCCGAGCCGTTGGAGCTGGCGCGCGCCTGTGTGGCGCAGAGCCCGTGCCAGGACAACGCGAACGTCAAGGTGCAAGAGTTGCATCTGGCCAGCTTTGCCGCCCTGCCAGATATTTCCATCGATTACGCCTTGATGGAGCCGTCAAAGAAGGTGGCGGTGGTTCCTGCGGCATTCGACTGGAGCGACATCGGCTCCTGGACGGCGCTACGGGACTTGATCGAACCGGATGCCGAGCAAAATCGCGCCCAAGGCGCTGCAATTTTTATCGATAGCCGTAACACCTATGTGCAGAGTCAGGGGCGTTTGATTGCCACCGTTGGGGTGGATGATCTGATCGTGGTCGAGACCGCCGATGCCGTTCTGGTGGCGCATGCCGACCGTGCGCAAGAGGTGCGTCAGGTGGCCAAGCGCTTGAAGCTGGAGAACCATCAGGCCTATCGCCTGCATCGCACCGTGTCACGCCCATGGGGCACCTACACGGTGCTTGAGGAAGGACCGCGCTTTAAGATCAAGCGCATTGTGGTTAAACCGGGCGCAGCGCTATCCCTGCAAATGCATCACCACCGCAGCGAACACTGGATAGTCGTGCAGGGGATGGCCAAGGTGGTCAATGGTGGCGAGCCGCGGCTGATCAACACCAATGAGTCGACCTTTATCCCGGCAGGGCACCAGCATCGGCTGGAAAATCCTGGCGTGATTGATCTGATGATGATCGAAGTGCAGAGCGGCGAATACTTGGGTGAAGACGATATCGTCCGCTTCGAAGATCAATACGGCAGGGTTCAGTAATGGCAGTTGGCATGGCCCGCGCGGTATGGAATTACCGCGGCTTCGTGCTGGGCAGCGTGCAGCGCGAGTTTCAGACCCGCTATCGTAATTCGTTGCTGGGCGCCGCCTGGACGGTGCTCAATCCGCTGTCGATGATCATCGTCTACACGGTGATTTTCTCGCAGTTGATGAAGGCCCGCCTGCCGGGCGTGGATAACAGCCTGGCCTATGGCATCTATCTGTGTTCGGGGATTCTGGCTTGGGGCTTTTTCTCCGAGGTGATAGGTCGCAGTCAGTCGGTGTTTTTAGAACACGCCAACCTGATCAAGAAATTGAGCTTCCCGCGCATCTGTTTGCCGCTGATTGTGGTGCTGAACGCGGGGGTGAACTTCGCCATCATATTTACGCTGTTTCTCGGCTTCCTACTGGTAACCCAGAACTTTCCTGGCTGGGCGGTGCTGGGGGTGATCCCGGTGCTAATGATCCAGATCGCTTTCTCTATTGGCTTGGGCATCATTCTTGGTGTGCTGAATGTGTTCTTCCGTGATGTCGGCCAGTTTATGGGGATTTTTCTGCAGTTCTGGTTCTGGTTTACGCCTTTGGTGTATCCGCTGTCGATTCTCCCAGAGAGCATTCGGCCGCTGATTAATGCCAATCCCATGGCGCCGTTGATCGCCGCCTATCAGGGTATTTTTGTTTATGGCCAGTGGCCGAACTGGTTGTCGCTCTGGCCGACCGCACTGCTGGCGGTGGCGCTTTGCCTGCTGGCCATGCGCTTGTTTCGCAAGCGCTCCGGTGAAATGGTGGATGAACTCTAATGGGCAGTATTCAGGTTACCCAGCTGGGCAAGGCCTACAAACAATATCCCACGCGTTGGTCGCGTCTGGCCGAATGGCTGATCCCCTTCTCGGCGCCGCGCCATCAGTTGCAATGGGTGCTGCAGGATGTGTCTTTTCTGGTCAATCCAGGCGAGGCTCTGGGGATTATCGGCATCAACGGCGCGGGCAAAAGCACGCTGCTGAAGATGATTACCGGCACCACCCAACCCAGCGCTGGGCAGATTCAGATTCAGGGCCGGGTGGCCGCCTTGCTCGAACTGGGCATGGGCTTTCACCCAGACTTCAGCGGTCGGCAAAATGTCTTTATGGCCGGGCAGTTATTGGGCTTGAGCATGGAAGAGCTGCAAGCGCTGATGCCCGAGATCGAGGCCTTTGCCGAGATCGGCGATTATATGGATCATCCGGTGCGCACCTACTCCAGCGGCATGCAGATGCGCCTAGCGTTTAGCGTGGCGACTGCGCGGCGGCCGGACGTGCTGATCGTCGATGAAGCCTTGTCGGTGGGCGATGCCTATTTTCAGCACAAGAGCTTCGATCGTATTCGTGAATTTCGTAAGGCCGGCACCACCTTGCTGATCGTCTCCCACGATCGTCAGGCGATTCAGAATCTCTGTGACCGCGCGATACTCTTGGCCAAGGGCCGGCTGGCACTGGAGGGTGCACCGGAGGAGGTGATGGACTTCTACGGCGCGATGATTGCGGAAAAAGAGCAGCAGACGGTTCGCCAGGAACGGCTGGACAACGGCAAGGTGCGGACTATTTCCGGTACCGGCGAAGCTGGTTTTGCCGATGTCGCCTTACTCAATGCCCAGGGGCAGCGGGTCGAGGTGCTTGAAGTGGGTAGTCAGGCCACGCTCGAAGTGACCGTGGATGTTAACGAGGCAATTCCACGGCTGGTGCTTGGCTTCATGATCAAAGACCGCATGGGCCAGGCGATCTACGGCATCAATACCCATCGTCTGCATCGCGAGCTGGAGAATCTGTCGGCGGGCGAGCGCATCGTTTATCGCTTTGCTTTCCCGGCCAACATCGGCAAAGGCAACTATTCCATTGCCCTGTCGCTGTCACGCTTTGACTCGCACTTGGACACCAACTACGAATGGCGTGACTTTGCCCTGGTGTTTCATATGATCAACATCCAAAAGCCCGACTTCGTTGGCTGTAATTCGCTGGATGCGGACTTAAGCATCCAGCGCTTGCCGCAGACGGCCAGCGTATAAATATGTGTGAGAGCTCCATGCGTTTTCTGATTGAGTGCACCTATGTTTACGAACATCCGCAGGATAACTCGGGGATCCAGCGGGTGGTGCGCAATATCATTCGCGAGCTGGGCGCCCAGCAGCCGGAGGTCGAGTGCGTACCGGTGATGATGAATGGCGGCCAGCTGTATCGGGTCTTGAGTCTGGCGCCCCTGGCAGTAGACCTTAATGCCACCCGCCGGCAGGCGCTGATCGTCAAGCTGGATCATGTGCGCAATCGCTACTGGTGGTGGCACTCACGGTTAGAGCGGCTGTGGCCGTTTGGCCGTTCAGCAACCGCGCGGCGGCTGCTCTACTGGCCGTGCAAGTTGGCTAGTCTGGCAATCACCTTGCCTCTGCGCGGACTGATCTGGCTGAATCGCCATGCTGAACCAGCACCGCAGCGGGCAGTGCCACTGCAGGCCCAGCCGGGCGACCAGTTGGTGTTACTCGATTCGTCCTGGCATGCGGATATCTTTCCCTTGGTGGAAAAACTTAAGTGTCAGGGTGTGGGCATAGTTTCGGTGATCTACGATTTGATCCCGCTGACCCATCCGCAGTTCTGCGATGCGGGGCTGGTCAAGGTATTCGACCATTGGTTCGACTGGGTTGCCCAGACCGCCGACGGTTTTATGGCCATTTCCAAGACGATCAGCGAACAGGTCGACGCTGAAGTTCAGCGCCGACTGAGTCCAGCAGAAGCTGCCAAACGTTGGCACGGTCACTTCCACCTCGGCTCGGAATTGGACCTGCTGCGTGATGAGGCCCGCCTCAATCCTGACTTGCAGCGCATGTTTCGCGATCCGGCGCCGGTCTACCTGATGGTCAGCACCATAGAGCCGCGTAAAAACCACGCCTATCTGTTGGATGCCTTCGAGCGGCTATGGGCGCAGGGCAGCAATGCCCGACTGTGCATCATCGGCAAGATTGGCTGGAAGTGCGAGGCGTTGGTCGAGCGGATCAAGCAGCATCCGCAGTGGGGCAAGCGCTTGTTTATGTTTAACCGGATCAACGATAAGGGCCTCGAATACGCTTACGCCAATGCCCGTACACTGGTCTTCCCATCTTATGTCGAGGGCTTCGGCTTGCCTCTGGTGGAGGCCATGCAGCGCGGCCTGCCGGCCATGGCCAGCGACATCCCGGTGTTCCGCGAAATAGGCGGCGAGTTCATGGCCTATTTCGATCTGGCTGACCCGCAGAGCTTGGCCGATCGGGTGCTGCAGTTCGAATCCACGGGTAGCTTCCCGGCTCCCCGGCCGGTAACCGATTGGCAGTGGATCGGCTGGCGTGAGGCCAGTCAGCAGCTGATCAGCGGCACCCTCAATGGGCTGCGTAACGCTACACCGCAGCCGAGCCATGCCCATGCGGATCGCCCTTAACGCCGGCATCCTGCGCGCGCCGCGTACCGGCATTGGTCAGTATCTGGTCGAGCTGGTGCAGGCGTTGGCGGTTTATCCCGAGTTTGAGTTGGCGTTGTTCAACGGCTGGAATTGCTCGCCTGAGTTGCCCAGCGCCGCGCTGCCGGGCTACTCGCGACTGAGTGGGTTGATTAAGCGTTGCGTCCCTAATGCTTATGCCTTGCGCCGGCTGATCGAGCAGCAGCGCTTTAAGCGCGGCAGTGCGGGCGTCGATCTCTACCACGACCCGAGCTTGTGGCCGTTCGAGTTCGACGGGCCGATGGTCATGACCCTGCACGACCTGACTCATGTGCACTTTCCCGAAACCCAACCAGCCGACCGACTGGTCGAAATCGAGCGACATGCCGCTCGTAGCGTCGAGCGGGCACGGCGGATTCTGGTGGACTCGCAATTTATCGGCGAGGAAGTCTGCCGCTATTACGGCGTGCCTGCCGAGCGGGTGGTGGTGGCACCATTAGGTTGCGCCGCGCGCTTTCATCCGCGCACACCTGCTCAGTTGGCGGCGCCGCTGCAAGCTTTGGATCTGCAGCCCGGTCGTTATCTGCTGTGCGTCGGCACCCTGGAGCCGCGCAAGAACCTGCAGTTAGCCCTGCGCGCCTATGATCTGTTACCGGCCTCGCTGCGTGCGCAGTACCCGTTGGTCATCGTCGGCATGCCGGGTTGGCGCCCAGAGCAGCTGGCGGAGCCCTTGCAGCGCTCGCTGGCCACCGGCCAGGTGCGCCTGCTGGGCTATCAGAGTGATACGGTGCTCGCCGAACTACTGGCCGGGGCGCGGCTGCTGCTGTTTCCTTCGCTCTATGAAGGCTTCGGCTTGCCGGTGCTGGAGGCGATGGCCAGTGGTACGCCGGTGATCCTCAGCCACAGTTCGGCCTTGCCGGAAGTGGCGGGCGCCGCCGGAACCTATATTGATCCGCAGGATGGGCGCGCCTGTGCCGAGGCTATTCAGCAGTTAATTGATGATCGGTCAGAGTGGCAGCGTTGCCGCGAGTTAGGCTTGCAGCGCGCTAAAGAGTTCTCATGGGGGCGCTGTGCGGCCGCTACTGCCAGTGTTTATCGACAAGTCCTGGAGGGCTGATGCGAGTTTTACATTTTTTCAAGACCTACCTGCCTGAATCCGTGGGCGGCATCGAGCAAGTGATATTCCAGCTTTGTCAGAGCGGCAGGGCTAACGGCGTGCACAGTGAGGTGCTGACCCTTAGCGCTAATCCTGAGCCGCGCGAGGTAATGGTCGCTGATCACAAGGTGCATAGAGCCAAGCTGGATGTGCAGATCGCCTCCACTGGCTTCTCTTTCAGTGCGTTCAAACGCTTTCGTGAGCTTGCCGCTCAAGCAGACATCATCAATTACCACTTCCCGTGGCCATTTATGGACCTGGTGCACTTCGCCTCGGCAGTACACAAGCCGATGGTGGTCACCTATCACTCGGATATCGTTCGGCAAAAAAACCTGATGCGGCTCTATAGCCCATTGATGCATGGCTTCTTGAAACGCGCCGACCGGATTGTCGCCGCCTCGCCCAATTATCTGGAAACCAGTCCGGTACTTAAGCGCTATCGGGATAAGACGGTGGTAATTCCGTATGGCTTAGACCGTAGCGGCTATACCGTTCCGAGTGAGTCCTGCTCAAGCGTCTGGGAGCAGCGTTTCGGGCGGCGCTTCTTTCTGTTTATTGGGGTGATGCGTTACTACAAGGGCCTGCATATTCTGCTCGAGGCCGCACAGGGTACTAATTACCCCATTGTGATCGTCGGAGCTGGGCCGCTGGAGCAGGAGTTGCGTGAGCAGGCGGCTAGGCTAGGTCTAAGCAATGTGCACTTTCTCGGTCGCCTCGGTGAGGAAGACAAAGTCGCCTTGTTGCAACTGTGCAGCGCGATTTTGTTTCCCTCGCATTTACGTTCCGAGGCGTTCGGCATCTCCTTGTTGGAAGGCGCCATGTACGGCAAGCCGATGATATCCAGCGAGATCGGCACCGGCACCAGCTATATCAATATCCACGGCGAAACCGGGCTGGTGGTGCCACCAAGTAATCCGGCAGCCTTCCGTGAGGCCATGCGCCTGCTCTGGGATAACCCCGAGCAAGCGCAAGAAATGGGCCGCAAGGCCAGTCAGCGCTATGAGCAGCTGTTCACCTCAGAGCAGATGGGCCGGCAGATGGCGCAGCTGTATCGAGAGTTGTTAGACCGCTAGTAAACAGCAGCCATAAAAAAACCGGCGCAAGGCCGGTTTTTTTATGGCTGGTAGAAGTCGATTAATCGACCGCTTTAACCAGTGCCTCGATAACCTTTTTGGCGTCGCCAAACACCATCATGGTCTTGTCGAGGTAGAACAACTCGTTGTCCAGGCCGGCGTAGCCGCTGGCCATGGAGCGCTTGTTGACGATCACGGTCTTGGCTTTGTAAGCCTCGAGGATCGGCATGCCGGCGATTGGCGAGTTGGGGTCGTTCTTCGCGGCCGGGTTGACCACGTCGTTGGCGCCCAGTACCAGCACCACGTCAGCTTGGCTGAACTCGGAGTTGATATCGTCCATCTCGAACACTTGCTCGTAAGGCACTTCGGCCTCGGCCAGCAAGACGTTCATGTGGCCGGGCATACGGCCGGCTACCGGGTGGATCGCGTACTTCACGGTCACGCCACGGTGAGTCAGCTTCTCCACCAGTTCCATCAGCGCGTGCTGGGCACGGGCTACGGCCAGGCCGTAACCTGGGACGATGATCACGGTGTCGGCGTTGCTCAGCAGGAACGCGGCGTCGTCGGCAGAGCCGGACTTCACCGGGCGAGCTTCTTGGGCACCGGCTGGGCCATCAGCGGCAGGTGCGCCACCGAAACCACCGAGGATCACGTTGAAGAACGAACGGTTCATCGCCTTGCACATGATGTACGAGAGGATCG
>JAIERD010000345.1 GCA_019747155.1 Pseudomonadaceae bacterium | reverse complement strand
CCCGACCAGTTGCAACAGCGCAGCACCGCAGTGCAACAGGCCGAGCCTGCGGCGGGCGCCGGCGATCTGTTCAGCGACAGCCAAGTGCCGGTGGCGCTGGTCGGCACCAGCTACAGCGCCAACCCGCGCTGGAACTTTCTCGGTGCGTTGCGCCAGGCCCTGGGTAGCGACGTTCTCAACTACGCCGAAGACGGCCACGGGCCGCTGTTGCCGATGCTCAAGTACCTGCAAAGCGCCGGCCTCAAAGACTCACCGCCGCAGCTGGTGATCTGGGAGTTTCCGGAGCGCTATCTGCCGATGAGCAGCGACCTCAGCGAATTCGATCAGCAGTGGCTCAGCCAACTGAAAACCTCAAGCGACACTGGTGAAAGCCTCGCCAGCGCCAACCCTAAAACCCATACGCCGATCCAGGCGACGCCTTAGTTCCATTACATGGAGTACATCAAGATGAAGCAATCCTTAGCCCCTGCCAGCGGCAGCCGCACAATCCGCAAAACCTGCGCCTTCTTAGTGATTGGTTTACTGGCCACGCACGTCCAGGCCGATGAAGCCGCCCTCTACGGCCCCAGCGCACCCAAAGGCTCGGCCTTCGTGCGGCTGTATAACGCCGGTAATCAGGAAGTCAGCGCCAGTGTCGGCAACACCCAGCTCAGCGATGTCGGCCCGTTGGGCAGCAGCGATTTCAGCTTCCTGCCTGGTGGCGACTACAGCGCCAAACTCGGCACGCAAAGTCTGACCGTCAAACTCAACGCCGATCAGTACTACACCCTGGTCAACCTGCCCGGCAGCGCCCCCAAGTTGGTGGAAGAGCCGCCCTTCAAGAACAAGCAAAAAGCCCTGTTGCGGGTGCAAAACCTCACCGACAGCGAGCTGAGCTTGAAGACCGCCGATGGCAAGACTCCGGTGGTCGACAACGTGAAAGCCCTAGGCCGTGGCGAGCGGGAGATCAACCCGTTGAATGTCAAATTGGCCTTGTTTAGCGGCACCGAAAAAGTCGCCGACTTAAAACCCGTCAGCCTGGCGCGCGGTGAGGCGGTGTGTTTGTACGTCACAGGCAGCGCTGGCAAGTTTTCCCCGGTGTGGGTCAAGCGCCCAGCCGCCACTCAATAACGGCTGATCGGTAGGGTGGGCTTCAGCCCACCAAGGCTCTTATCCAGTACTGGTGGGCTAAAGCCCACCCTACGAAGCAGGGCCTGCGACACATAACCAGCGCGAGCGCTGGCACAGACAACCAAGCTGCGCCGAACCTTCGAGCAGCAGCAGTAGCACGTAACCTCGACCTTACGCACTACCCAGGAGATACAACATGATTCCGATTATTTTGTCAGGCGGTAGCGGCTCACGGCTTTGGCCCCTGTCGCGTAAACAGTTCCCTAAGCAGTTCCTCGCCCTGACCGGCGATCACACCTTGTTCCAGCAAACCATCGAACGGCTGAACTTCGATGGCGTGCAACCACCGGTGATTGTCTGCAACATCGAGCACCGCTTTATCGTTGAGGAACAGCTCGGCGCCCTCAAGCTTGAGACCCAGGCCATACTGCTTGAGCCCTTTGGTCGCAACACCGCACCGGCAGTGGCCATTGCGGCGATGAAGCTGCTCAACGAAGACCGCGACGAACTGCTGCTGGTGCTGCCGGCCGACCATGTGCTGGAAGACCATAAAGCTTTCCAGCGCGCCCTGGCGCTGGCCACCATCGCCGCCGAAAATGGTGAGCTGGTACTGTTCGGCGTGCCGGCCAACAAGCCGGAAACCGGTTATGGCTATATCAAGTCCGCCGCCGATGCGTTGCTGCCGGAAGGCATCAGCCGGGTCGCCAAATTCGTCGAGAAACCCGATGCGCAAAAGGCCGCCGAGTTTGTTAAGTCCGGCGATTACTTCTGGAACAGCGGGATGTTTTTGTTTCGCGCCAGCCGCTTTCTCGATGAGCTGAAGAAACACGAACCGGACATCTACGACACCTGCCTACTGGCGCTGGAACGCAGCAAATACGATGGCGAACAGATCAGCATCGACGCGGCCACTTTCGAGTGCTGCCCGAATGATTCGATCGACTGCGCGGTGATGGAAAAAACCCAACGCGCCTGCGTGGTGCCCCTCGACGCCGGCTGGAGCGATGTCGGCTGCTGGTCATCGCTGTGGGATGTAAAAGAGAAAGACAGCAACGGCAACGTCACCGAGGGCGACGTGGTGGTGCGCGACAGTTTCAACTGCCTGGTGCACGGCAACGGCAAGCTGGTCTCGGTAATCGGTCTGCAAGACATAGTGGTGGTGGAAACCAAAGACGCCATGATGATTGCCCACAAAGACCGCGTGCAGGAGGTCAAACAGCTGGTCAACACCCTCAACGAGCAAGGCCGCACTGAAACCCAGACCCACTGCGAGGTCTATCGCCCGTGGGGCTCCTACGACTCGGTGGACATGGGCGGCCGCTTCCAGGTCAAACACATCACAGTCAAACCCGGCGCCCAGCTGTCGCTGCAAATGCACCACCACCGCGCCGAACACTGGATTGTGGTGTCGGGCACCGCGCAGGTGACCTGCAACGACAAGACCTTCCTGCTGACGGAAAACCAGTCCACCTACATCCCGATTACTGCGGTGCATCGCCTGGCCAATCCGGGCAAGATCCCACTGGAAATCATCGAGGTGCAATCGGGTAGCTACCTGGGCGAAGACGACATAGAACGGCTGGAAGACGTCTACGGCCGCAGCGTCGAACCGCTGCAAACCAGCCTCAGCCTGGTCAGTTAAAGCCAAGCAATACCCAACGCCCGCCCCTCGCTGAGGGCCGGGCGTTTTTTGCGTTGGGCCCGCTTTAGATATTGAAGACCGACTCCGTAGGGTGGGCTTCAGCCCACCGTCACTGAACAGCTCAATATTGGTGGGCTAAAGCCCACCCTACGAGGTTTGTGGCGCTCACAGGTAACAACCGTAGGATGGGTTGAGCGCAGCGATACCCATCACGCCAACGTCCGCGCAGCCCATTTTATGCAGGCATTGCGCTACTGACCGGGGGTTTCTGCAACAATCAGCGCCGAGCCGAGCCCAATCACCCCACCAGGACTTCTTATGACCCAGCCCACCGCCCTGATTACCGGTTGTTCCAGCGGCATCGGCCGCGCCCTTGCCGATGCCTTCAAGGCGGCCGGTTATCAGGTCTGGGCCACCGCGCGCAAAGCCGAGGATATTGAAGCGCTGAACGCCGCCGGCTTTGTCGGCGTGGAGTTGGATGTCAACGACAGCCTGGCCGTCAGCCAATTGGCCATGCGTCTGCAGCTCGAAGCCGGGCGCCTCGATGTGCTGATCAACAACGCCGGCTACGGTGCCATGGGGCCGCTGCTCGATGGCGGCGTCGAGGCCTTGCGCCGCCAGTTCGACACCAACGTGTTCGCCATTGTCGACGTCACCCGCGCACTGTTCCCGCTGCTGCGCAGCAGCCGTGGTTTGCTGATCAATATCGGTAGCGTCTCCGGCGTGCTGGTCACCCCGTTCGCCGGCGCTTAGTGCGCCTCCAAGGCCGCCGTGCATGCACTGTCCGATGCTTTGCGCATGGAGCTGGCGCCTTTTGCCATCGAGGTCATGGAAGTCCAACCCGGTGCGATTGCCTCAAGCTTTGGCGCCAACGCCAGCCAGCAAGCCGAACAACTAATCGATGAAGCCTCGCCCTGGTGGCCGATCCGCGACGGCATCCGCGCCCGTGCCAACGCCTCGCAAGACCACCCAACCCCCGCCGAGCACTTTGCCCGCCAGGTACTGGCCGCAGTACAAAGTAAACAACGCCCCGGCCTGCTGCGCATCGGCAACGGCAGCCGCGCCCTGCCGCTAATGGCCGCCCTGATCCCCAAGCGCCTGCTGCAAGCCGTACTGAAAAAACGCTTTGGCCTCAATCGCAGCCTATAGGAGCACAACCGATGAACGAGCCAGCCACAGCAAACCGCGTCCCCGTTAGCCGCCTGGCCCTAAGCGGCGTCGCCGCCGTCATCGTGCTCAACCTGCTGCTGCGCACCTTCAGCAAGCTCGGCGGCGTACTGACCACTCTGGTAATAGCCGCCACAGTCGCCGGCGGCATGGCCCTGTGGTTTTTCGCGCAACAACGCCGCGCCCCAATGCCCGGCGAACGGCTACGCCTGCTCGGCGTCTACGGCGGCGTGCTGGCCTTGCTCTACCTGGGCTTGCTGGCGCTGATGGCGTTTAAAGACGACCCCAGCCCCATGGGCTTGGTGATCTTCGGCCTGCATTATTTTTGCTATCCGCTGCTGGCCTGGCTGGCGTTGGCGGGGCGCTTTGGCGGGCGCTGATCGTAGGGCGGGGCAACCCGCGAAGCCTTGATTGGATGCGTGCCTGCTGCATAAATAATTGCACTAGATGATGCAAACCCCCAACCTTACAATATAAAAAAAATGGAGAGCTTTGATCATGAATGGAACCGGAGTATTTTTTACCTGGATTGTATGCCTCATGTTATTTGCATGCGGAGTCATATGGAGCCCTATATTTATATCAGCAATTTTTGACGGAAAAGAAATAATTTCCGCCACAGCCAACATTGCCACTGTTATTGCGGCAATTACTGCCTCTTGGGCCGTTATCACATGGAAAATTCAATTCTCCAACACCAAACGATATGAGTCTCTTGAGCGACTGCTTGAGGGGTTTAGCGACATGGATGTGTGCCGCTCTTATTTGATATGCTTAAAAGATTACTGCCGCTTGTGGGCCGACTCAAACAACAAAGAAGACTTTAAAGATCTAGAAAAATACAAAAATGAGCTTGAATCAAAGATAATTATTTTATTTGCACGATATAAATTTATTTGGGCGTCCTCTGCATTATTTTTAGATTCAAAGGAAGAGACCAAACCAGAATTTAGCCCCAACAAAATAAAAAGCGCTGTAATCGATAAAATTAATATCATGCATGAGAAGATAAAAGAATGCAAAACCGGAGCTTCAGAAGCAAAAATTAAAGACGTATCTGACTCGGTTTCATCCATGTGCGACTCAGTGCACGATGAGTTTGTAGCACTGCACGCTATCGGAATAGAATATATTTCACAGCAAATTAAAATATCTATTAATTGATCTAGTAAAAAATCGGCAAACACACACACTTTTTCCCGACCCCTTTACTCAAGCGTTAACTTAATGGTTAACACTAAGGGCAACACACTAAAGATGAGCAAACAATTATCCATAAATATGCTCAAAGCCTTACGGGGTTTGCACGAAGCCCACGCACTATCAAAGGTGAGCACGGCTATGGTTAAGGCATTAGCTGCGCGAGGGCTCGTAGACGAAGACGCTCGCCTCACGACACTTGGAAGGATTACGGCGATACAGAGTCTACCGCTGAAGAAACAATGCAACTCCATAGCGATCACCCACAGCACCCTACTTTGGGAGTCAACGTCACACCCGGAGAAATATGCCCATTTCTGGTTTGCCCAACAAGGGTACATCGGTAGCTACTGCGAGGGAGGTGGATTCGGCGCGGCGATAAAGGCTCTATGTCTTGATGAGCTAGAAAGGAACAGCATTTTTTACAATACCTGCATTGATGCACGCGAAGACGCCTGCCTCAAGGGTGTGGTTGTTCTATCGCACATAGAAAAATCACGCCTAGAAGGGGTCTTCAAGCGAATTGTAAAAACGACCAAAACTGAGTATCTGGCGGCCTTCTCAGAGATAATCTCTTACAACATGACTCAAGAGTGGTATCCCGGACTAAGTCTAGATTTCGCGGAGGCCTTGTTCGATGCAGTTCCAAAAGAGCACTTTGAAAAGCTAGCCCACTGGATATCTACTGACCATTCGCATCGTAATGGATGGCCTGACTTGACACTAATTAAAGATGACCGCCTGCGGTTTGTTGAGGTCAAAACGACTGACAAATTACATCACAGTCAACTCGTGACAATCCCTGCACTCATCAACGAAATTGGAGCAGACATTTCTGTTCTCCAATTAACACACGCTAACAATTCAAGGGGCATGCCGCAAAAAGCAAGGTAGCACGGGTATTTCCTGAGATGGAGCTGGTCTTGCTCTTTGCTTATTGTCTTCGCAAAAGCAAAACATCATCTCAGCCATGCACCGGCTGGGCATGCAGTTCAACACCCAGCGCGTGCAGCACCTTGACCACGGTGTCAAAGCGCGGCTTAGCGCCGGGGGCGAAGGCTTTGTAGAGGCTGGCCCGGCCCAGCCCCGAATCCTTGGCTATCTGTGCCATGCCACGCGCCTTGGCGACATGGCCCACGGCGCGAATCAGTTCATCGCTGTCACCTGCAGCCAGCACCTGAGACAGGTACTCGGCAATCATTGCGTCGCTGTCGAGGTAATCGGACGGATCAAACTCAGTGATCACGGGTTTCATTCAAGCTCTCCTGCCAGCTGCTTGGCCAGCGTAATGTCGCGTGCCTGGGACGACTTGTCGCCGCCACACAAGAGTAAAATCAGCGCATCGCCGCGTCGGGTGAAATACAGTCGATAGCCCGGTCCAATATCGACGCGCATTTCCGACACGCCATCGCCGACAGACTTCACATCACCCAAATTTCCCGCATGGGCGCGACTAAGCCGCCGCAGAATGCCCGCCTTGGCTTGCAGGTCACGCAGCGCCCTGAGCCAACGGCTAAAGGTGTCGGTTTGCTGAATTACATTCATGCCTGCAGTGTATCCAACTGGAGACAGATTACAACCATGCAATGACACCGCAGCATTGATGCGTAAGCACGACCAATCATCCCCAACCAATGCCACGTACAATCGCACCCTGATGTAAGCCTTGGGGTTGCAGTGGTGGAGTTACAGCAGGGTTTTGTCCTGACCCGGCATTGGCGGGATACGCCGGCGGGGACGCAGATCGAGTTTTGGCTAGCGACCGATGATGGACCGCGGCATATCCGCCTGCCCGTGCAACCCTCGGTGGCCTTTATTCCGGCTGCGCAGCGGGCCGAGGCCGAGGCGCTGCTGGTCGCTGAGCCGGGCATTGAGCTGCGCGCATTGGGGCTGCGCGACTTTCAACAGCGGCCGGTGCTGGGCCTGTATTGCCAGCAACATCGGCAGTTAATCGACCTCGACAAGCGCCTACGCCGCGCCGGCGTCGATGTTTATGAGGCCGATATCCGCCCGCCCGAGCGCTACCTGATGGAGCGTTTTATTACCGCGCCGGTGAGCTTTACCGGCACACCAGACGCCAACGGCCTGCTGCTGGAGGCGCAGATCAAGCCGGCGCCGGACTACCGCCCAAAGCTCAAGCTGGCCTCGCTGGACATCGAAACCAACGCCTTTGGCGAGCTGTATTCCATCGCAATCGAAGGCTGCGGCCAGCGTCAGGTGTATATGCTTGGGCGTAGCAACGGCCAGGAGGCGGCCGAGAACTTTCAGTTGGAGTATTGCGACAGTCGCCAAGAACTCTTGCTCAAACTCAACCAGTGGCTAGCCGAGCATGACCCGGATGCGATCATCGGCTGGAATCTGGTGCAGTTCGATCTGCGCGTGCTGCACGAACATGCCCGGCGGCTGGCCATCCCGTTGCGCCTGGGCCGTGACGGCGAGGAGATGCAGTGGCGCGAGCACGGCACCCGCAAGCAGCATTACTTCGCGTCTGCCGCCGGGCGTTTGCTGATCGATGGCATCGAGGCGCTGCGCGAGGCGACTTGGAGTTTCCCCTCGTTCAGCCTAGAAAACGTCGCCCAGACCCTGCTCGGCGAGGGCAAGGACATCGCCACGCCCTACCAGCGCATGGACGAAATCGACCGCATGTTCGTCGAGGATAAACCGGCCCTTGCCCGTTACAACCTCAAGGACTGCGAGCTGGTCACACGGGTTTTCGCCAAGACCGAAATCCTTACCTTCCTGCTGGAGCGCGCCACCGTCACCGGGCTGCCGGCCGACCGCAGCGGCGGTTCGGTGGCGGCCTTTACCCACCTGTATATACCGCTGATGCACCGCCAGGGCTTCGTCGCGCCGAACCTCGGCGAGAAACCACCGCAGAACAGCCCCGGCGGCTTTGTGATGGACTCCCAACCCGGCCTGTACGAATCGGTCTTGGTGCTCGACTACAAGAGCCTCTACCCCTCGATTATCCGCACCTTTCTGATCGACCCGGTGGGGCTCGTCGAGGGCCTGCGCCAGCCGGACGACGAGCACTCGGTGCCAGGTTTTCGCGGCGCGCGGTTTTCCCGTAGCCAGCATTGTTTGCCGGCGATTATCGAGCGGGTCTGGCAGGGCCGCGAGACCGCCAAACGCGAGCGCAACGCGCCGCTCTCGCAGGCGCTGAAGATCATTATGAATGCCTTCTACGGCGTGCTCGGCTCCAGCGGTTGCCGCTTTTTCGACACTCGCCTGGCCTCCTCCATCACCCTGCGCGGCCACGAAATCATGCACCGCACTCGCCAGCTGATCGAGGCCGAGGGCTATGGAGTGATCTATGGCGATACCGACTCGACCTTCGTCTGGCTCAAACACGCCCATGGCGAGGACGACGCGGCGCGCATCGGCCGGGCGCTGGTAGCCAAGGTCAACCAATGGTGGCGCGAGCATTTGCAGGCTGAGTTCGGTCTGGACAGTGCCCTGGAACTGCAATTTGAAACCCACTACTGCCGTTTTTTGATGCCGACCATTCGCGGCGCCGAGCAAGGCAGCAAAAAGCGCTACGCCGGCTTGGTCAACCGCCCCAACGGCAGTCAGGAGATGGTCTACAAGGGCCTAGAGACGGTGCGCAGCGACTGGTCGCCGCTGGCCCAGCAATTTCAGCGCGAGCTGTATTTGCTGATTTTCCAACGCCAGCCTTACCAGGCCTATATCCGCGAGTTTGTCAGCCGCACCCTGGCCGGCGAGCTGGACGACTTGCTGATCTACCGCAAGCGTCTACGCCGCACGCTCGCCGACTACCAGCGTAACGTGCCACCCCATGTGCGGGCCGCGCGCCTGGCCGACGACTACAACGACCGCCACGGCCGACCGCGTCAGTATCAGAACGGCGGCTGGATCAGCTATGTAATCACCCTCGCCGGCCCGGAGCCTTTGGAGGTACGCACGGCCGCCGTCGACTACGACCATTATCTGACGCGCCAACTGCAGCCAGTGGCAGACGCTATATTGCCGTTCGTGGGCGACGACTTCGCCACCTTAATCGGCGGGCAATTGGGATTGTTTTGAAGTCATCTACCCGTTATGGGTTGAAAGCGCTTGTAGGGTGGACTTCAACCCACCGCATTAAAACGTAAGAATTTTGGTGGGCTGAAGCCCACCCTACAAGCTGGCCAATCGCGGATAAATCCGCTCCTACAGGGTTGGCCAGCCGATGAAATTGTTACAGACGCTGGGCTTGTGTAGGAGCGGATTTATCCGCGAAGCACGCGCGAGCACGCTGATAATCCTGCCGGGCCACAACCGGTGCTTTTCCCATACTCATCTGGCTCAGAAACCAAAGGCTTTGGAACCAGCCTTTTGCAACAGTTAACGAGCGCATGGCCTATTCTGATTTCCCATCGTCATAACCGAGGCGCAGTACGCACCAACCCTGGGCCCATACACAGATTGGCCCGATCTCTGCTAAGTTACCGACAGCGGCAAGCAACTTGCCCGCTCATTACTGACCGCTCTGAGACGCCTTGCATGCCGAAGTTTCTTAACCGCAGCTCCATGAGCCTGGCCCGTCGCATTCAGGTGCAGATCGGCCTGGTGATTGCCCTGGCGATCATTGCGGTCACCTTGCTGAGCTACGAGTACAGCATCAGCAGTATGCGCAAACAGGCCCTGGAGGCGCTGAGCAATCAAGTCTCGGCGCGCACCGCGCTGGACTCCGAGACCTTCGTACAAGCCCAGCAAAACACCTATTTATTGCGCGACGAATACCTGTTGCGCCTCAAGCAAACCGCCGAGCAAGACCCACAAGCCGAGTTTGAGCATTGGTTTGTGCGCTACCCCGACGGGCTGATTCGGGTCCGCCCGGAACTCGACGACTACCAGCATCTGCCCTCGATTTACATCCGCAGCCAAGTGACGCTGACCACCGAGATTCGCCGCCAGGTGCTGGTGGCCTTCAAGCTGCTGCGCGAATGGGGCGCGCCGATGACCCTGCGCTATTACTCTGCCTATATCGACCTGCCGGGCATCGCTCTGATCATGTACTCGCCCTCGGTCAATTGGGGCCAGGAGTCCAACAGCAACACCAATAACTTTGATTACCCACCGGTGCGCAACTCCTCCCCAGAGAATAATCCGCAACGCTTAAATAGCTGGACCGAGGTGTATTTCGACGATAAAGCCGCGATCTGGATGCTTTCCACCATCACCCCAGCCGATCAGGACGGTCAGTGGGTCGGCACTGTCTCGCAAGACATCTCGATTGAAGCGCTGGTAAAGCGCACCAGCGAGCAGCAGAGCAACGGCAGTTACAACCTGATCATCGACGAGAAAAATCGCCTGCTGGTGCACCCGCAGCTGATGGAGAAAATCCACAGTTCCGAAGGCAGCCTGCAACTTGAAAAGCTCGCCGACCCACTGCTGCACGACGCGGCAAAACTGGCCTACGCCAGCACCAGCTGGCCCTCCGTGGCGGAGTCCAGCGACGGTGATTACTACTTAGGCATCGGCCGCATCCAGGGCCCAAACTGGTACTCGATCAGCGTTTACCCCAAGGCCGAACTGGCCAAAAAAGCCTTTGCTTCGGCCGGGGCAATTTTACTCGCAGGGCTGGTCGGGCTGGCCATTGAACTGTTGCTGCTGGCCTGGATTATTCGCCGCCAAGTGGCCAAGCCATTGGGCTTGTTACAGAGCGCCGTGCAGTCAATTGCCGCCGGCGAACTAAACGTTAAATTACCCCGCAAGCGTCAAGATGAGCTGGGCGAATTAGCCAACAGCTTTGCCCACATGGTGGCAAAACTCCGCGCCCGCGATTTAGCCCTCACCGCCCGCGCCGATGAACTGGAGCTGGAGATCCAACACCGCCAAGCCGCCGAGGCCGCGCGTTTGCGTTTATCCGATCGCCTCTCGATTGCTACCGAGGTCGCCGGCTTAGGGGTTTGGGAGTACGACCTGAACACCCAAAAAGCCTACTGGGACGCGCAGACTTTTCGCCTCTATGGCCTGGCCCCTTTCAGCATCAAAGCCTCGGAGCAAACCTGGTTAAGCATGGTCATCAGCGACGATCGCGAGCGGATGATGCGTGCGTTTCGCGAAGGCATTTACGGCCCCGAGGCGCGCTATGAAATTGAATACGGCCTGACCTGGGACAATGGCGAGGTGCATTACCTGTCGTGCATTTGCCATATTGCTGCGGATAAAAATGGCCAGCCGACACGCCTGACGGGGGTACAGGTCGACATCACCGAACGCAAACTGGCCGAACAACGGATTTTACACATGGCCACCCACGACTCGCTCACCGGGCTGGCCAACCGCATGCTGTTGACCGACCGTTTGCAACAGGCGCTGTTGAGCAATGCGCGTAAGTCGCAGATGAGCGCGCTGCTGTTTATTGACCTCGACCACTTCAAGCAAATCAACGACACCCTCGGCCACAGCGTCGGCGATGAGCTGTTGCAGTTTGTCGGCAGTACCCTGCAAAGCCTGGTGCGTAAATCCGACACCGTGGCGCGCCTGGGCGGTGATGAGTTTGTCTTGCTGCTGCCGCACGTTGAGGGCTGCGAATCGGCCATTCTGGTCGCCGACAAGATCATCCAGGCCCTGGCCGACACCCTGCACATTCAGGACGCCAGCTTCACCATCAGCCCGAGCATCGGCATCAGCCTGTACCCCGACGACGGTCTCGACGCCGAGACCCTGCTGCGCAATGCCGATATCGCCATGTACCGCGCCAAGGCGCGCGGGCGTAACAACTATCAGTGCTACACCGCCGACATGGGCGAGATTGCCGCCGAGGTCATGCGCCTGGAAGTGGCGCTGCGCCACGCCATCGAACAACAGGAGTTCGAGCTGTATTACCAACCCAAGGTGTGCGCCACCAGCCAACGCATTATCGGCGCCGAAGCGTTGATCCGCTGGAACCGCGAAGGCCAGGGGCAGGTGCCGCCGGATAAATTCATCCCCTTTGCCGAGCAGCGCAACCTGATGCTGGGCATCGACCAATACGTGCTGCGCCAAGCCTGCGGCCAACTGCGCCAGTGGCTGGACGCCGAGGTGCCGGCGCTGCCGGTGGCGGTCAATTTGTCGTCCGGGCATTTTGGCCGGGAGCTGCTGCTGCAAGAAGTCCAAGCCCTGCTCGAAGAGTTCGCGCTGCCGGCCCAGTTACTGCAACTGGAGGTCACCGAAGGCCTGCTGCTGCAAGAGAGCGAAACCGTCTACCTGAACCTGATTGGTCTGCGCCAGCTGGGCATTAAAATCAGCCTGGACGACTTTGGCACCGGCTACTCGTCGCTGTCTTATCTGCACCGTTTCCCGGTCGATCAGCTGAAGATTGACCGCTCCTTTATCAGCAAACTCAGCGCCGCCGACCACGACGCACCGCTGGTCAGCGCCATCATCGGCATCGGCCACAGCCTGAACTTATCGGTCATCGCCGAAGGGGTGGAAACCTGCGAACAGGCCGAACTGCTGCACCGCCTGGCGTGCGATGAGCTGCAGGGCTACTACTTCTCCCGACCGCTACCGGCGCAGGACTACGCCAACCAGCTGTTGGCACAAACAGCTTGAATACCCGGTCGGACGGGTGCCGCAAACAGTTTGTGCTGCGTTTTTGTAGGGTGGGCTAAAGCCCACCCTACGTCCGCACCGCTCTCGGATGTATATGGGAAAAACAACGGTTGTGTCCCTGCACGACTGTCCGTGTACTGACGCTTGCTTCGCGGATAAATCCGCTCCTACACAAACCCGGCGCCAGGAGAAATATCATCGGCTGGCCAACCCTGTAGGAGCGGATTTATCCGCGATTGGCCAGTGCAGAGAACACTCGTGTCAAGGCTAACCCTTTCTCGAGAAGTTACGTCCTTTGCAACACGCGCCGGATAGAGCCACCTTGAACCCAGCATCACCGAGCGTAGTAGACCTTGGACAGATTCTTGGGCTTACGAAACACCAGCAGATTCCCCAGCATCACCAGCACCAGCCCGCCCAACGCCAGCGGCGTCCATTGATAGCCTTCCAGCACTGCCGAGATATTCAGCGCCACCAGCGGGAACAGCACGGTGCAATAGGCGGCGCGTTCCTGGCCGAGGCGACCGACCAGGGTCAGGTAGGCGGTAAAGCCAATCACCGAACCGGGAATTGCCAGGTACAACAGCGAGCCGACGTAGCGCTGATTCCACTCAAAGTTCAGCGGCGTGCCACTGACCAGGCAATAACCGCCGAGTAGCAATGCGCCGTAGAACATGCCCCAGGCGTTGGTGCTCAGCGGTCGAAAACCGGCCTGTTGCTGCAGGCTGGAGAGCAGATTACCGGCGGCAAAACACAGGGTGCCGAGCAGCGCCAGGGCCAAGCCCAGCCAGGTTTCAGGGCTGGCGCTGTGACCCGCCAGCTCCGGCCAAAACAACAGGGCCAACCCCAGCAGCCCCAAGCCGCCGCCGGCCAGCACATTGGCCGCCAACTGTCGGCGAAACACCAGGCGCGCACTCAGGGCATTCCACAGGGTCGCGGTGGAAAACACCACGGCGATCAGACCGCTGGGAATCCACTGGCTGGCGGTGTAGAAACACAAAAAATTCAAGCTGAACAGGCACAAACCCTGGGCCATGCACAGCAGTTGCGCGCGGCGGTCGAGGCGCTGCAAACGCCGGCTCAGCAACAGCACGACAAACAACACCAACGCCGCCAGAGCAAAGCGATAGGTGATGGACGCGGCCAGGGCTACCTGGCCAATTTGCAGTTTGATGGCGATCCAGGTGGTGCCCCAGATCAGTACGGTCAGCACATACAAAAACAAGTTCATGCTCAGGCTCCCTAACACAGGAAGCCAGTCTGGCCCGGCCGCTTGCCGGGCACTTGCATAAACTTGCGCTTATTTAGCGCCCTGGGCTGGCAGCTGTGGATTGACGGGGTAGCATGGACAGCAAGAGGAGCCCGCATGCCCGAGCTTGCCGACTACCAAGTGTTCCAAACCCTCAGCCGTTCGCGCGCCCAGCTCGAGCGCAGCGCGGCCATGGGTGATGGAATTGCCGCAGCCATCTGGTCCAACGCCCACGACGCCACCGGCTACAGCACCCCCGGCCATCACACCATCGGCTGTTATCTGGGTGGCGGCTTGGGCACTTTCAGGCGTGATCAACCGAGCCTTAAAGGCGCTCCCGACAAGCTCTGCATCCTGCCCGCCGAACACCAATCGGCCTGGGTGGTGAACGGCGAGCTGCGCTTTATGCACCTGTATTTTGATGTTGAGCAGTTCGCCCTCAGCGCGCTGCGCTTGCTCGACAAAGAGCCCCGCGAATTGCAGCTGCGCGAGCGCACTTTTATCGACGAGCCGCTGCAAAGCGCGCGGTTTCGTGCGCTCACCCAGCTGGACTGGAACGAACCGGCCGAGCGCCTGCTGTGCTCCAGCCTGGCCAACGCCATACTCGACCACAGCCTGCTCAGCCACAGCGGCCGGCGCTTTGACCTGCAGGTGAAAGGCGGCCTGGCGGCGCACCAGCGCAAGGGCCTGATCGACTACATCGAGCAGCACCTTGAGCAGCCGCTGAGCATCGAGCAGCTGGCGCAATCGGTGGCCTTGTCGCCCTACCACTTCGCCCGCATGTTCAGTGCCAGCTTCGGCCTGCCACCGCACCGTTATGTGCTCAGCCGCCGCCTGCAGCGCGGCGCCCAGCTACTTCAACACAGCCGCCTGGCGGTTGGCGAAATCGCCCTGGCCTGCGGCTTCGCCAGCGCCAGCCACTTCAGCAACCGCTTTCGCGCCAGCTTTCAGGCAACGCCAGGGCAGTATCGTTTAACGCTGGGCAGTTAAACCGCACGCGCCCCGTGGCTGTGGCAATATTGACGGCTTTGCAGCCAGCCAGCAGTGTCATGAGCAAACTCTCGCACGCTCCCATGAGGCAGCCCTGATGGCCCTGGATATTCTCCAGCTGCGCCAGGCGGACTGGTGCGCGACCATCGGCAGTGGCGATCTGCAGCGCGGTTTGAGCTATGCCAAACAAGCCCGCAGCCGCTTGCTGAGCCTGGACAACTGCACCCTCGCGGCCTGCTGCGATGGCTCGGCTGGACGGGTTTATCGCCAGCATATTCAACTGCATCCGCAAGCCGACAGCTGGCGCGTCGATGGCCGCTGCAGCTGCCCGGTGAGGTTCAACTGCAAGCATGTGGTCGCCGCCCTGCTGACCCTTGAGGCGCAGCAACAGGCCGGGCTGCCCGCGCCCCGCTCGACCCTCAACAGCACGCTGGCCGCCAACCCCGGCGGCGCCACTGCCCACAGCGGGCCGGCCATCACCGAACAACGCCTGGAAGGCCTGCAACCGCAGCCGCTGCTGGTACTCGGCAGCCAGGTGCGCATGCACTTTGACGGGCGCAAAGGCCGCATGCACGAGCAAACCCTGCACCGCGCCGCCCTGGCCTTCGACTATCAAGGCGTGCGCACGTTCGGCAAACCGGCCAAAGACCTGCTGCTGCGGCAAGGCCCGAGCAGCAACCTGCGGATCATCCGCGACGGCAGTGCCGAGAGCCGTCTGCGCCAACGCTTGGAGCAGACTGGCCTGCAGATCGCCCTGCGCCAAAGCGAAGCGCTTCCCGCCGATGCCGGCGAGCACTTTGAGCTGGGCAGCGACGCCGCCTGGCTGCGCTTTGTCGAGCAACAATTGCCGCAACTGCGCGCCGAGGGCTGGCAGGTCGAGATGCAGCCTGAATTTCAGTTCAATTTGCTGACGATTGACGACTGGTACGCCGAGGTCGAGGAAGCACCGACCCTCGACTGGTTCGACCTGGAGCTGGGCATCGAGGTCGAAGGTGAGCGCATCAGCCTGCTGCCGATTCTCTTGCAAGCCATCCGCCATACGCCCTGGCTGCTCAACGGCAGCGCCCTGACGCAACGCCCGGATGAAGAACTGCTGCTGGTCAAACTGCCGCATCGCCAGCAACGGGTGGCGCTGCCGCTGGCCCGTTTAAAGCCGCTACTAGCCAACCTCGGCGAACTGTTTCTGGAGCACGCCAGCGTCCCCGGCGAAGACCACAAACACCTGCGCCTGGCCCGCGCCGACGCCGCCCGCCTGCACGACTTGGCCCAAGGCCCGGCGCTCAGCTGGCAAGGCGGCGAGCGCCTGCGCGGTTTTGCCCAGCGCCTGCAACAGCTGCCCAGCCACACCCAGCAAGCTCCCGATGGCTTGCTCGCCCAGCTGCGCCCCTACCAGTTGCAAGGCCTGGCCTGGATGCAAAGCCTGCGCGAGCTGCAGGTCGGTGGCGTGCTAGCCGACGACATGGGCCTGGGCAAAACATTGCAAACCCTGGCGCATATCCTCACCGAGAAAAACGCCGGGCGCCTGACCCAGCCGGCGCTGATCATCATGCCCACCAGCCTGATCCCCAACTGGCAGGACGAAGCCGCGCGCTTCACCCCGCAGCTCAAGGTCTTGGCGCTGTACGGCAGCAAACGCCGGGCACTGTTTGCGCAGATGGCCGAGCACGACATCATCCTCAGCACTTACGCCCTGCTGCCGCGCGACCTGCCGCTGCTGGCCCCGCAAGCCTTTAGCCTGCTGGTGCTGGATGAGGCGCAAAACATCAAGAACCCACGCAGCAAAGCGGCGCTGGCCGCCGGCCAACTGCAGGCCGGGCAACGCCTGTGCCTGAGCGGCACGCCGCTGGAGAATCACCTGGGCGAACTCTGGTCGCTGTTTAACCTGCTGATGCCCGGCTGGCTCGGCGACAGCAAAAGCTTTAGCCGCCACTACCGCACGCCGATCGAGAAACTCGGTAATCAGCAACGCCTGGTGCATTTGCAAGGGCGGATCAAACCCTTCCTGCTGCGCCGCACCAAGGAGCAAGTCGCCCCAGAGTTACCGCCAAAAACCGAGATCACCCACTGGGTCGAACTGAGCCCGGCACAACGCGATCGCTACGAAACCCTGCGCCTGGCCATGGACCAGAAAGTCCGCGCCGAAATCGCCCGCCAAGGCCTGGCCCGCAGCCAGATCGTGATACTCGAAGCGCTGTTACGGTTGCGCCAATGCTGCTGCGACCTGCGCCTGCTGGGTGATGAGGCGGCCACGTTCAGCAGCCATGATTCGGGCAAACTCAGCGCCCTGCTGGAAATGCTCGACGAGCTGGTCGCCGAAGGCCGCCGCGTACTGCTGTTCTCGCAGTTCACCTCGATGCTCAACCTGATCGAGACCGAGCTCAAGGCCCGGCAGATCAGCTATCTGAAACTGACTGGCAGCACCACCGACCGGCGCACCCCGGTGCAGCAGTTTCAGGCCGGTGCCGCCTCGGTGTTCTTGATCAGTCTGAAAGCCGGCGGCTCGGGCCTGAATCTCACCGCCGCCGACACCGTGATCCACTTCGACCCCTGGTGGAACCCCGCCACCGAAGCCCAGGCCAGCGACCGCGCCTACCGCATCGGTCAGGACAAACCAGTGTTCGTCTACAAACTCATCGCTCGCGGCAGCCTGGAAGAGAAAATCCAGCAACTGCAACAGAGCAAAGCCCGCCTCGCCAGCGGCCTGCTTGACAGCGCCGAATTGGGTCAACTGCAACTCGGCGAAGATGAACTGCGCGCGCTGTTTGCACCCTTAGGCGCTGAGTAAAGAAGGGATTGGCGTTAAGGCTTGGCGAACCGCGTGATGGCGTAGGGTGGGAAACTGCGAAGCATTTCCCACCGGCTGTTAAGTGCGCAAATGGGTTGCCTGGGATTGTTCTTCGCCGGCATTTAATTGCGGCTGCTGGCGAATTCGAGACAAATCAAAACGTGGGCCATGCGCCACCTGCCGCCGGCGTCTGGCCAGGGATATCTTGCCGGCGATGCGCACAAAAGGCCTGACGATCAGGCCATAGAGCGTCAGGTAACTGTCGCTATCGCGCTCCCCGGTGCCGAAGCGCAGCGGCTCCGGTGTTGCGTTGGTGACGTAGAGCGTGCCGAACATCCAGTCCCACACGGACAGGTTGGTCGCAAAATTCTTATTGAAATGCCGGGGCGCATCACTGTGGTGAATCTGGTGCTGGGCCGGGCTGTTCAGCACATGCTCGGTGACCGCGCCGAACGACAGCCAGACATGGCTGTGGCGCAGGTTCGCCGCCAGCGCGTTGAAGATAAACACCAGATAGGTCACGCCAAACAGCGTGTAAGCACCGATCTGCCCGCCACAGGCGTACCAGAAGACCCCGGCGTAGGCACCGACGCAAATGCTGGCCGCCAGCTTGTCGGCCAGGTTTTCGACAAAGTGAATCCGGCTGGCGGTCGCCGGCACCAGCACGGGCGCCGAGTGATGGACCTTGTGAAACTCCCACAACCAGCGGCAATGAAAGGCCCGGTGAATCCAGTAATGGCTGAAATCACGCACCAAAAACAGCCCCAACCCGTACAGCAGAGCCAGCCCGAGGCTCTCCCCAAGTGGCGGGCGGGCGCCCCACAGACCGGTGAAAAAGGCGATGTAATCGGCGGAGTTGAAGATATACGGGGCCAGCAAACCGGCCAAGGGCAACACCAGAGCGACCTTGAGGATGGCGCGCACGAAGTAGTAGCGATAATCCAGCAGCGCCGAGGGATGGAAATTGACCCGGCGGCCACCGATAAACTGCCAGAACGAGCCGGCATCGGTCAGCCCACGCTGCTTGCGCCAGAGAAAAAGGCCATAGGCGACGGTGCATGAAACGCCAAGAAACAACAGGCCAAAGCGGCCGTTAAAATCGAAAGTGCCAGCAAACTGGTTGGCGACCGGCTCGACCAGGAAGGCATAGATAAACGAAAAAACATCCACGGTCGACCTCCGTCAAAGGGCCGGGATTATATTTAAAATGAGAATCGTTAGCACTATTTATACGGATACTTGGCCAGCGCTGAGCGCCGAAGGATCTAACCTGGGTTGGCGTTGACGGTATGCCGGGTGGAAAACCGCGAAGCGCTTTCTAGCGGCTATTTAGGCTATCGCGCAAAAGGGCAGCAGCCCAATGACAGGCAGTCATTCGCACCGGCAAAACCAGGGGCGACGCAGCAGAGCTAATTGGTCCCATGTCGTGTTCAGGTATGTAAGGGATGTTTTTATTGATGGGCAAAAAGTCTCGGTAAGTATAGTTAGCGCGCAACTGAGCTTATGTCAGCAGGCTTTCGCCACGACCAAACGCGGCGCTAGGGTGATTAATCAATCCCGCAGGGATAGCCATCAACAACAGATGCAGGCGGTGTTGTTCGGTTGAGCCGGCCGCGGACTTTATCGCCAAAGATAAACCGTTCAACGCCCATCTTGAGACGCCTAATACCAGCTGAAACCCTGGTATGCCTGACTTCCAGCTTGACCTGCGACGGCGAATTTCAACCTTCAATAGAGTGCCTGCCATGCGCTTGAACGCTGTGGTTGTAGTGTTGTTAACCAGTCTTGTCGGGGCGACTTACGGCTTCGGGATTTACCTCTTCGCTCAGCTCGTACCCGATATGCAGGCCGCCCTTGGCTTCAGCTTTACCTATGTCGGCGCCATCACCGCTGCGGGGCAATTGGGCTTTCTGCTATGCGCGCTCCTGGCGGCCTGGCTGACCCCGAAGGTGGGCGGCGGCTGGGTGATATTGGCTTCGGGAATTGTCTGCGCAATAGCGCTGCTGCTCATGCCACTGTCGAACAATATCCTCGTGATAGGAGCGTTATTGACCGTGCTGGCAGGCACTGCCGCGACTGTCTTTGTGCCTATGGTCGACGTCATATCGAGGGTGGTCGCGTACCGCTACCGTGGAATGGCGATGGGACTGGTATCGAGCGGGACAAGCTACGGGGTGTTCATTAACAGCCTGCTGGTTCCCATCTACGCACCTCAGGGGGAGTGGCGGACCGTATGGTGGCTGGTGGGAATTATCGCGCTAGTTTTAGCCGCCGTAGTCCTCTGGGTATTCAAGCGTGGCGGTTTGCTCAGCAAGGCGCCGGCTGCAGCCGCTGAGCCCGCAACAGTCGAGGAATCCACGCCTCAGTTACGCCAAACAGACCTGAAGGCTGAGCTGATGAAACCCTGGGTGCTCATGGTCTGGTCCATGAACTTCTTGATCGGTTTCGCAACCTTCCCGTTTCAAAACTACCTCTCATCCTACCTGCGTATCGAGCTCGGTTTTGGGGTGGCTTACACCGCGCAAATCTGGGCGACCATCGGCTTCGTGGGCATGTTCGCCGGGCTGGCTGTCGGCTGGCTGTCGGACCGGATCGGACTGCGCCCCGCGATGCTGCTGGTGTATGCCTGTGTGGCGCTAGCCGCCCTGATCCTCGTGGTGCAGCCATCGGGATATTGGCCGGTGATAGCCGCCGTGCTGTTCTCTACTGCTTTTTATCCCATCTTCGGACTGATTCCTGCCTACGTTTCCAAGCTGGCATCCTCAACCGCCACGGCCGTGGCCATCTTTGCCATTGCCAACGTGATGCAAGGCACCGGCGGGATGCTCGGCAACTACGGCGCAGGACTCTTAGCCAGCCAGAGCGCAAGCTTCTCCGGGATTTATGCCGCCATTGGCATGGTAGCGGTGGTTCTGATTGCGCTGACCATCAAGCTACCTAGAGAAGCTGCGGAAGCTGCATAAATACCTGCGCCGGCTGTCGCACACCGGTCGAAGCGGCGTCACAGCCGCACATCGCGTGACGAGTCATCGCAAGTTTAATCATACAATACCTATACAGAGCACTTGCGGCTGTACAGCTATATGCCTATTATCTGTTCAAGGTCGCAGCGAATATCCCTTCGCTCGTCATCCTGACCAGAGGTGTGCCATGACTGTATCCAGCTCAGCAACCGAACCACTCAAGCTCGGCATCAGTGCCTGCCTGTTGGGCGCGGAGGTGCGTTTTAACGGCGGACACAAGCAGTCGCACCTGTGCAGTCGGGTGCTGAGTGAGCATTTTCAGTTTGTGCCGGTATGCCCGGAAGTCGGGATTGGCATGAGTACGCCTCGCGAGCCGATCCGCTTGGTTGGCGAGCCGCAAGCCCCGCGGGCGATCGGTACGGTCAAGCGCGAAATGGACGTCACCGAAGCCCTGGCAGCTTATGGCGAGCGCATGGCCAGTGAACTGCAGGGCATCTGCGGCTATATCTTTATGCAGCAGTCACCGTCCTGCGGGCTTGAGCGGGTCAAGGTGTATCAAGACAACGGCATGCCGGTCACTGGCGGCGGGCGCGGCATTTATGCCCAGGCCTTTTGCGCGCGCCATCCGGATTTACCGGTTGAGGAAGACGGTCGCCTCAACGATGCAGTGCTGCGCGAGAATTTTCTCACCCGCGTGTATGCCTATGCGCGCTGGCAGCAATTGCTGCTCAGCGGCCTGACCCGGCAGAGCATTCTGGATTTTCACTCGCGCTACAAATACCAACTGATGGCTACCGATCCGGTGCAGTACAAGGCACTGGGGCAACTGCTGGGCAATTTGCATCAATACGACTTAGCCGAGTTGGCGCCGCGTTATTTCAGCCAGTTGATGCAAGCGCTGAAAAAGTGCGCCACCCGCCGCACCCACAGCAATGTGCTGCAGCACCTATGTGGTTACCTGAAAAAAACCCTCAGCGGTGAAGACAAGCAGGAAGTCAGTCAGCTGATTCACCAATACCGCAACGGCATCGTGCCGCTGGTGGTGCCGCTGACCTTGCTCAAGCATCACTTCCGTCATCACCCAGATGCTTACATTGCCCGCCAGGTATATATGCAGCCGCACCCGGAAAACCTCAGCCTACGTAATGCGCTCTGACCATGGCCGAGCAAGAACTGGATCTGGCCGCAGAGCAAAACAGCCCTCAGGAGGTGCCCGAAGGTTGGCTGCCGATTCGTGAAGTGGCGCGGCAAACCGGCGTCAACCCAGTCACCTTGCGGGCCTGGGAGCGCCGCTATGGCTTGATCGTGCCGCAGCGCACGCCCAAGGGCCACCGGCTGTACAGCGACGAACAGGTGCTGAAGATTCAGGCGATTCTGGCCTGGCTCGATCGCGGTGTAGCGGTCAGTCAGGTCGGCGACCTGCTCAAGGCCTGCGAGCCACCAGCCGCCAAGCCAGGCAATCAGTGGCTGATCGAGCGCCAACGGTTAGCCCAGGCTATCAGCCTGCTCAACGAGCGCCAGTTGGATGAAGCTTTCAACGCCAACCTGGCCCTGTATCCGCCGCGCACTCTCTGTGAGCAGTTACTCCTACCGTTACTGGCGGAGCTGGCGCTGCGTTGGCAGGGGCAATTTGGCAGCGAGTTGGAACGGGTGTTTTTCCACAGCTGGCTGCGCAGCAAACTGGGTGCGCGGATTTACCACAACAACCGCCAGCAAAGTGGCGCCCCCTTGTTGCTGATCAACCTGTCCAGCCTGCCACTGGAGCCGCAGATGTGGCTCAGCGCCTGGCTGGCAAGCAGTGCCAACTGTCCGGTGGAAGTGTTCGATTGGCCGGTACCACTCAATCAACTGAGCCTGGCGCTGGAGCGACTGAGCCCACGGGCGCTGTTGTTTTTCTCCAGCCAGAGCCTGGACAGCACGGTGCTGCGCAAGCACCTGCCTCAGCTGGCCAGCACCTGCCAGATACCGCTGCTGCTGGCGGGTGCGGCGGCCAGTATTCACGACGCTGAACTCAGCGACATACCTGGCCTCAGCCTGGCCACCACACCGATTAATGCCCTACAGCAGCTACAGTTTTTGCACCTGCTGGGAGATAGCCTGCAATGAACCAACTTCTCTGGCTGCGCAGCGATCTGCGCGTAAGCGACAACAGCGCCCTGAGCGCGGCCATGAGCAACGGCTCGACCGTGGCGGTGTATTTCATCACCCCCGCGCAATGGCTGGCCCATGACGACGCGCCGTGCAAGGTCGACTTTTGGCTGCGTAACTTGATTGAACTGCAGCGCGAGTTGGGCGCATTGAATGTGCCGCTGTTGATTCGCCACGCGCCGGACTGGAGTCAAGTACCGGCTGCCTTGCTGAGCCTGTGCCAAGAACTGGCAATCGACACAGTGCAAATCAACGACGAATACGGTGTGCATGAGAGCCGCCGCGACTCTGCCTGCGCCAACCTGCTGGCGCAACACGGCATCGCTTTTCGCCGGCATCTGGACCAGTTATTGTTTCAGCCGGGCAGCTTACTGACCCAAACCGGCAAATATTTCCAAGTGTTCAGCCAGTTCCGCAAGGCCTGCTATCGGCGTTTACAAATCGCCCTGCCCGCCTGCTTGCCCGTGCCGGCGCCACAAGCGCCGCTGGCCATTGCGCACGATCTACTGCCGAGCGGCGTGGCCGGTTTTGCCGCCACCCCAACCAGCCTGCAACAACTCTGGCCGGCCGGTGAAGCCGAGGCCCGCCGGCGCTTGTCGGCGTTTAGCGACGAGCAGCTCGAATACTACGACCAACAACGCGACCTGCCCGCCCGGCCCGGCACCAGCCAGCTCTCGGCCTATTTGGCCGCCGGCGTGATCTCGCCGCGCCAGTGCCTGCATGCAGCGCTGAGCAATAACCGTGGCGAGTTCGACACTGGCAATCCGGGCGCGGTGTGCTGGATTAACGAGCTGCTGTGGCGTGAGTTTTATAAGCATATTTTGGTCGGTTATCCGCGCGTCTCAATGCACCGGGCCTTTCGCCCCAACACCGAAGCCGTGGCTTGGCGCCATGCACCGGATGAATTGGCCGCGTGGCAAGAAGGCCGTACCGGCATCCCGATAGTTGATGCGGCCATGCAGCAATTGCTGACCACCGGCTGGATGCACAACCGTTTGCGGATGATTGTGGCGATGTTCTTGACCAAGAATCTGCTGATCGACTGGCGCGAGGGTGAGCGGTTTTTTATGCGCCACCTGATCGACGGCGACCTGGCCGCCAACAACGGCGGTTGGCAGTGGAGTTCATCCACCGGCACCGATTCGGCACCGTACTTTCGAATTTTCAATCCGCAGCGCCAATCAGAGCGTTTCGATGCCGAGGGGCGTTTTATTCGCCATTGGTTGCCCCAGCTTGCCGAAGTCGGCAAGAAAGACATTCATAACCCCAGCGCAGTGAGCCAACACGGCGGGCTATTCGGCCGGCTCGACTATCCGCTACCGATAGTCGACCTGAGCAAGAGCCGGGCACGAGCCTTGGCGGCCTTTAAGCAGTTGCCGCAATTTGCCCTAGAGGAGGAGCTATGAGCGACTTTCTACACGGCTTTGCCCACGCCTTTGCTCGGTTAAATAAACACAACCTAGCCACCCTCGGTGAGCTGTACAGCATTGACGCGGTGTTTTGCGACCCGCTGCATGAGGTGCGTGGGCTGAACAATCTGCAGGCGTACTTTGCCCAGCTGTATAGCAACGTCAGCGAGTTAGCTTTCGACTTTTATGGTTTCGATCAAGTCAGCGAAGGCCAAGGCTACCTGCGCTGGACCATGAGCTATCGTCATCCACGTCTGGCTGGCGGTCAGTTGATCCGTGTTGAAGGTTGCTCGTACCTATTGTGGAGCGACGCCAAGGTGTATCGCCATCGCGATTACTTCGACGCCGGCGCCCTGCTGTATGAGCAGCTGCCGTTACTCGGCACGGCGATTCGCTGGCTGAAACGGCGGCTGTCATGAGCCGGCGTATTTGGCTGACCGGCGCCAGCAGCGGTATCGGTGCCGCACTGGCCGAGCAACTGCTGCAAGCCGGCCATCGCTTGGCCGTTAGCGCTCGCAGCGAGGCGCCATTGCAGGTATTGGCGGCGCGCTATCCAGGGCAAGTTCTGGTGTTAGCCGGCGACCTGAGTGATGCCGCCCAAGTACGCGCCATTGGCGCAGCCATCCACGCGCAGTGGGGCGCGCTGGACACCCTGATCGTCAACGCCGGCACCTGTGAGTACCTGGAAGTGCGCGATTTTCAGGCGGCCATGATCGAGCGGGTGATGCGCGCCAATCTATTCTCGGCCAGCTACTGCATCGAAGCCGCCTTGCCGCTGCTGCGCGCCGGAATAAAACCTCATCTGGCTGGCGTGAGCAGCTCAGTCACCTATTTGCCGCTGCCGCGCGCGCAAGCCTATGGCGCATCGAAAGCGGCCCTGCGTTACTTGCTCGAAGCGCTGCGCATCGACCTGGCCGCCGAAGGCATCGACGTTACGGTGATCAGCCCAGGCTTTGTTGACACACCGCTGACGCAAAAAAACGACTTCCCCATGCCACTGCGCTGGTCGGCCGCCAAAGCCGCCGCCCATATCGCCAAACGCTTGGAACAACGGCCGCTGGAGATCGCCTTTCCCGGCGTCTTTATTGCCATCTTATGGCTACTCGCCCACCTGCCCAAACGCCTGCAACTGAGCATCGGCAAGCGCATGGCGCGCAGCAGTGCCAAGGAGCCGCTATGAAAATCGCCATCATCGGCAGCGGTATCAGCGGTCTCACCGCCGCTTACTTACTGAACCGCGAGCATGAGATCAGCCTGTTCGAAGCCAGTGCCTGGGTCGGCGGCCACACCCACACCGTGGACGTGCAGCTGGCGGGCCGCGACTACGCCATCGACACCGGTTTTATCGTGTTCAACGATTGGACCTACCCGAACTTTATCCAGCTACTCAAGCAACTCGGCGTCGCCTATCAGCCCACCGAAATGAGTTTTTCCGTGTGCGATCCGGTCAGTGGAGTGGAGTACAACGGCAACACCCTCAACAGCTTGTTTGCCCAGCGGCGCAACCTGTTGTCACCGACGTTTTGGGGCATGTTGCGCGATATTTTGCGCTTCAACCGCGAGACCCTCGACGACCTCGACCAGCACAATATTGCGGCCGATTTAAGCCTCGGCGCGTACCTAGTGGAACGCGGCTACGGCCAGCGGTTTATCGAGCAGTACATAGTGCCGATGGGCGCGGCGATCTGGTCGATGTCGCGGGCCGAGATGCTGCATTTTCCGCTGCAGTTCTTTTTACGCTTCTGCAAAAATCACGGTTTGTTGTCGATCACCGATCGCCCGCAATGGCAGGTTATCCAGGGCGGCTCCAGCAGTTATGTAGCACCACTGAGCGCCTCGTTCGCCAGCCGCATTCGGCTCAACTGCCAAGTGCTGCGGGTCGAACGCGATGCCGAAGGCGTGACCCTGCACAGCAACGAGGGCAGCGAACGCTTCGACAAAGTGGTGTTTGCCTGTCACAGCGATCAAGCCCTGCAAATGCTCGCTGCCCCGACCGCTAGCGAGAAGCAAATCCTCGGCGATCTGCCCTACGCCGACAACGAGGTGGTGCTGCACACCGACACCCGTTTGCTGCCCAAGCGCCGCCTGGCCTGGGCTAGCTGGAACTACCGGCTCGGCGGTGCGGCAAGCCAACCAGCGGCGCTGACCTACAACATGAACATCCTCCAGGGCATCGACAGCGCCAGCACCTTTTGCGTCAGCCTCAACCAAACTGCGGCCATCGACCCGGACAAAATTCTCGCCCGCTATACCTACGCCCATCCGCAATACAGCCTGGCCGGAGTGGCCGCGCAGGCGCGCTGGGAAGAACTGCACGGCGCCAATCACAGCTACTTTTGTGGTGCTTACTGGGCCAATGGTTTTCATGAAGATGGGGTGGTCAGTGGCCTGCGCGTGGCGGCGGCGTTCGGCGCCCATCTTGAGTCAGCCACAGCATGAACAGCGCCCTGTACAGCGGCTGGGTGGCACACCAGCGCTTAGCGCCCAAGGCCCACAGTTTTCGCTACCGGATCGGTTTGCTGCTGCTCGACCTGAGCGAGCAAGACGCCGTATTGGCCTTGTCGCCACTGGCCGGACGCAGCCGCTGGGCACCCTTTGGCTTTCGTGAAACGGATTTTTTGCCGCAATTTACCCGCGCGGGAGTCCGCCTGATCGACGCCGTGCGCCAGCGCGTTGGCGAGGCCTTGGGGCAAACCCCAGACGGCGCCATTTACCTGTTGGCACAACCGCGCAGCTGGGGCTTGGCGTTTAATCCGGCGAGCTTTTTTTACTGCTACCGGCAAAGCGGCGAACTGGCGGCGATTCTCTGCGAAGTCAGCAATACCCCGTGGCGGGAGCGCTATCACTACGTACTGCCCGCCGGCGCCAATGGCGACCAACACGTGGCGGTGGCCAAGGCGCTGCACGTTTCGCCGTTTCTACCGCGCGAGTTGGAATACCGCATGCGTTTTAGTCAGCCCGGCGAGCGCCTGAATATTCAAATGGCCGACTGGCAAGGCGAGCAACGCCTGTTTGTCGCCACCCTCAACCTGCAACGCCAGCCACTCAGACGCCAGAGCCTGCACCGACACCTGCTGAGTTTCCCCTGGATGACCGGCAAAACCGTCTTGGCCATTTACTGGCAAGCCCTGCGTTTGCTGCTCAAGCGTGTGCCGATTTTTACCCATCAAGCCGCCGTCGACAGTTTCAGTGTGGCCCGTTCGACTACCGAGGAGGCAACCGATGAAAAGCACTAATTTGCTCAGTGCCAAAAGCCAATGGCGCAGCACCAACGGCATTGCTGCCAGTTTGCTTAAGCGAGCGGTATTGCGCCAACTGCAGCAGTTGCGCCACGGCCTACTGGTAATTCACGACGGCGAGCAACGCCTCAGCTTCGGCCAGGAGGGCGCCGCCCTGCACGCCGAAATCAACCTGCATAACCCGGCATTCTGGGGGCTGGTGGCGGGCAACGGTTCCATTGGCGCCGGCGAGGCGTATATCCACGGTTATTGGAGCAGCCCGGACCTGACCGCCGTGGTGCGTTTGTTCGTCAGCAACATCGCCGTGCTCGACGCCATGGAGCGCGGCTTGGCGCAGCTGGGCCGGCCGTTAATCAGCGCCTTGCACTGGCTCAATCGCAACACCCGACAAGGCTCGCGCAAGAATATCGAGGCCCATTACGACCTCGGCAATCAGTTGTTCGAGCAGTTTCTTGACCCGACCATGATGTATTCCGCCGCGCAGTTTATGCAGCCTACCGACAGCCTTGAGCAGGCGCAGCTGAATAAACTCGAACGCATCTGCCAAAAGCTCGACCTTAAGCCGGGCGACCACTTGCTGGAAATCGGCAGTGGCTGGGGCAGCATGGCGCTGTATGCCGCGACCCACTATGGCTGTCGAGTGACCACCTGCACGCTTTCAAAAGAACAGTTCGCCTACACCCAGCAGCGCATCGAAGCTCAAGGCCTGCAAGAGCGCATCAGCGTGCTGCTGATGGATTACCGCGACCTAACCGGGCAGTACGACAAACTGGTGTCGATTGAGATGATCGAAGCGGTGGGGCATAACTTTTTACCAACCTACTTCAAATGCTGCGCGCAGCTGCTCAAGCCGGATGGCCTGATGTTGCTGCAAGCCATCACCATTCGCGACCAGCGCTACGAGCAAGCACGGCGCACGGTGGACTTTATCCAGCGCTATATTTTCCCCGGCGGCGCCCTGCCCTCGGTGAGCAAAATGCTCGACGTGGTAACCCGCGAAACCGACCTGAGCTTGCAGCACATGGAAGACTTCGGCCAGCACTACGCCCGCACCTTGCGGCTCTGGCACGACAATTTTAGCGCCGCCAAACAGCGCCTCGAAGGCCTCGGCTATGACGCCTATTTCTTCCGCCTCTGGGAGTTTTACCTGTGCTACTGCGAGGGTGGTTTTCTTGAGCGCAGCATCGGTACCGCGCAACTGCTGCTGGCCAAACCTGCGGCGCAAAACGCCCCGCTGTTAGGCCGTTTCAATGCCTAAGCAGCTGGCCAATGCCGTGCTGTTTCAGCTCGGTTGGTTCGCCTGCGTGTTTAGCCCCGCTCAGCCGTGGTTACTGCTGGTGCCCCTGATAGTACTGGGCGTGCATTTAAGCTGGCTAAGCAGCTGGGCGCAGGAAGGCAAATTATTGCTCGGCGCTCTGCTGCTGGGCACCCTACTCGACAGCCTGCTGCTGAATCTGGGGGTATTCGATTTTGGCCAACCGCGCTGGGTGATTCCGCTGTGGCTGGCGCTGCTCTGGCCGCTACTGGCCAGCACCCTCAAGCACAGCCTGGCCTGGACGCGCCCTTGGTGGCGCGCCAGTTTACTCGGCGCAATAACTGCGCCACTGTCCTACTACGCCGGAGCCCAACTTGCCGGGGTGCGCCTGCCGTACGGCACAGCGCCGACGTTACTGGGCCTAACGCTGCTCTGGGCCGTGCTGCTGCCGCTGCTGCAACACTTCGCCTGGCAGCCAACGCAACGAAACAATCGCACGATTTAACCGGCGCACTGGTCGGTTGCTGCCCACCAAAACACCCGGCTGGCTTAAACTGCGGCAATGAAAAATGCCCCCGAACTTATCCCCCTCGCCAGCCTTGAGCCAACGCCAGCCGTGACCTGCTCGAACTGCGCGGCCTGCTGCTGCCAGCTAGAAGTAATACTGCTGAGCGACACCGGCGTGCCCAAGCGCTACATCGATATCGACGAATGGGGCGGCGAAGTCATGCTGCGCCTCGACGATGGCTGGTGCGTGGCGCTGGACCGCGACAGCATGCTCTGCACCATCTACGAAAACCGTCCCTGGGTCTGCCGCGAGTTCGAGATGGCCTCCCCCGAGTGCCTGGAAGAGCGCCAAGGGCTGGCAACTATTTATCGCTGAGTCACCTGCATGCACAGCCCATCGCCCAGTAACCTCGTATGACCTGGCAACGCCTGATTTACGCCCTGGCGCTGATTGCTGTGCTGTGGCTCGGCCGCGCCATTGTGCAGGACCCCGCGCCGCTGCCGCTGACTGGCAGCGATGGCAGCCTGCAACTGGCCGACTACCGCATCACCCCGCTTGAGGCATTTAGCCTGGAGGCGCGGGTGCTGGGCCGCGAGGATTATCACTTCGACCGTGGCGCCGCGATTTCGCCAACCGACTTGGCCCTGGGCTGGGGGCCGATGGCCGAGCCGCAGGTGCTGGATAAAATCCGCATCAGCCAAAGCAACCGCTGGTATCGCTGGCAGGTCGATGAGTTCCCAATCCCGCGCCGCGAGATCGAAACCCACAGCGCCAATATGCATATGATCCCGGCTAATTCGCTGGTGGCAGAGACCCTGGCGCGGGTAAAAAACGGTCAGCGCATTCAACTCAGCGGCCAGTTGGTGCGCGTCGATGGCCAGAATGGTTTTAGCTGGAGCAGCTCCCTGAGCCGCGACGACACCGGCGCCGGCGCCTGCGAGCTGGTCTGGGTTGAGCAGCTAAGGCTGTTGGATTAAGGCGCGCAGGTTAAATCGCAGGCAACAAAAAACCGGGAACAAAACCCGGCTTTTTGTTGTTGCTACTACGGCTTCAAAACGCCATGGCGTAGTGCAGACTGTAGCTTTCTACGCCGTCATTAGGGCTGCTCAGGCCGGCATTCGAATAGTGCATAGCCCGCAGGCCGATCTCCTGACCATTGAAGCGCAGGCCAACCCCCAAGCGGTCTTCAAACTGAAAGGATGAGCCGAGGTCCTGGTCTTCCAGCTCGGTATCCGAGAACAGCGCCACGCCAATGCCGGCTTCGACATAGGGCTTGAGCGTCTCGCCGGCGAACTCATAAACGAACACCGGGCTCAGCGACAGGCTATTGTTGCTGGCGGTTTTATCGCCCTGCCAATAGGTGTAGGCCGTGTCCCAATAACCGGTCAGGCGACCGCTGCTGCTCTCGGTGAAGTTACGGCCAAAATCGCACTGCAACCCCAGACGATAGGTCATGGTCGAGTCGTTGGTGGAGCCCACCGAAAGCGCCACTTCAGCGGCTTGTGCACCAGCAGTCGCGCCCAACGAAAGGCCCGCAATCGCGAGCAGGGTGAAAAGTTTGTGCATGGCAACGTCCTTTTAGGTTTTTTTAGATTCAACGATGGCAGATGCCTGGAGTATAGAAATGTATTCGCCAACGAAAGCCAGCAATGTAAATGTCTACTCAATCACTCAGCGGCTTAACCACCGCTGCCGGACCCCAGAGTAACGGCAATACCTGCTCCAGTTGCTGACAATTAGCACTCGACCAAAACTGCGTTGGTCGCACCGGGCCGACTGCGAGCAACTGTTGCTCGGCCAAAACCCGCTGCAACTGCCGCGCCACGGCGGCGCCGGTGTCGATCAGGCTGACCGAGGCCGGCAGCAGTTGCCGCAGTAACGGCTTGATAAAGGGGTAATGGGTGCAGCCGAGAATCAGCGTGTCGCAACCCTCGGCCAGCAGTGGCTGAACCAAGCCCTGCAGCAACGCACGGGTGGCGTCGCTGTCCAACTCGCCGGCTTCGATCTGCTCGACCAAGCCCGGACAGGGCTGGGTGATAACCCGCACGTCATTGGCGAAGCGATCGAGCAAGGCGGCGAACTTGGCGCTTTTCAGCGTGCCTGTGGTGGCCAGCACGCCGACCACGCCGCTCTGGGTGGCGGCGGCAGCCGGTTTGACCGCTGGTTCCATGCCGATAATTGGCAATTGCGGGTAGCGCCCGCGCAGTTCGCTGATGGCCGCCGCGGTGGCGGTGTTACAGGCCAGCACCAAGGCCTTGGCGCCCTGCCCGAGCAGAAATTCGGCAATCCGCTGGCTGCGCTCACGGATAAATTCCGGGCTCTTTTCGCCGTAGGGCACATGACCGCTGTCGGCCACATAGAGCAAGGATTCCTGGGGCAGCAGCGCGCGAATTTCACCGAGTACCGATAGACCGCCGACGCCTGAATCGAAAACACCGACTGGGGCTTCGCGACTCTGCTTTGCAATCGGCCCATCACTGGCCATCAGTCACGCCACAAACGCTACAGGCCGGATCACGCTTAACCTTGAGTTCGCGAAAGCGAGTGGAGAACGCATCGATCAGCAGCAAACGCCCAACCAGCGGCTCGCCAAACTCGGCCAGTAACTTCAGCGCCTCCAAGGCCTGCAGGCTGCCGACCAAACCCACCAGCGGGCCGAGCACGCCGGCTTCGCTGCAGGTCAGTTCGGCCTCGCTGCCATGCCCATACAAGCAGTGGTAACACGGGCTGTCTGCGCGGCGCGGGTCGAACACCGCCAGCTGGCCTTCCAGGCGAATCGCTGCGCCACTGACCAAGGGTTTAACCGCTGCCACGCAGGCGGCATTCACCGCCTCGCGGGTGCTGAAATTGTCCGAGCAATCGAGCACTAGGTCGACACCAGCCACGGCGGCATCCAGCGAATCAGCATCTAAACCTGCCGGATATAACTTGAGATTGATACCCGGATTGATCGCCCGCAAACGCGTGGCCGCCGACTCGACTTTCAGCTGGCCGATGCTCTGGCTGTCGTGGGCGATTTGCCGTTGCAGGTTAGTCAGATCGACCGTATCGAAATCGGCCAGATGCAATTCACCAACGCCTGCAGCGGCCAGATACAGCGCCACCGGCGAACCGAGGCCACCGAGGCCGACGATCAACACCCGGCTGTTTTTCAGTTTCAGCTGGCCGGCGATATCCACCTGGGCCAACAGAATCTGCCGGCTGTAGCGCAGCAGTTCTTCGTCGTTGAGTTGCACATTCATAGTGGCCACTGCCCGAGGGAAATTCGTTGATGACCGCCCAGATCAAGACGGCTTTCCACCGCCAGAAAGCCTTGGGCACTGAGCAGTTCACGCACCGCCTCAGCCTGATCGAAACCGTGCTCCAACAGCAGCCAACCACCGGCATTCAGGTGCTGTGGCGCTTGCTGGATGATCAGCCGAATATCGTCCAACCCATCGACCCCGGCCACCAGTGCACTGCTCGGCTCAAAACGCACGTCGCCCTGACTCAGGTGCGGATCGCCGGCGGCGATATAGGGCGGATTGCTGACAATTAACTGATAGCGCTGACCAGCCAGCTCCGCAAACCAATGGCTGGCCAGAAAGCCGGCATTGCCCAGTTGCAGTCGCGCGCGATTGGCTTCAGCCAGCGCCACCGCCTCACTGACCCGGTCAACCCCGGTGACTTGCCAGACCGGTCGCTCGCAGGCCAACGCCAGGGCGATGGCACCGGTACCAGTGCCCAGATCCAGCACGGCCGCAGGGCCTGCCGGCAACAAGGCCAGCGCGGTCTCTACCAACAGTTCGGTGTCCGGGCGCGGGATCAGGGTGTGGCTGGCGACGTCCAGATCCAGACTCCAGAATCCTTGGCGGCCGAGGATATAGGCAATCGGCTCGCCACTGCGGCGGCGCGTCAGATTGGCGGCAAACAGCTCGGCGCAATCCGATTCAACTTCACGCTCGGGCCAGGTGCGCAGGTAGCTGCGCGGTTTGCCCAGCGCTGCGGCCAACAACAACTCGGCGTCCAGCTGGGCGCTGGGCGAGTCGGCCAGTTCGGCGTGCTGCAGCAAAAAATCAATAGTGGCCATGGGCGACAGCTTTCGTAGGAGCCAGCTTGCTGGCGATCAAAGGACTAGAACATCGCGAGCAAGCTCGCTCCTACAGATTAGTCACCCAAGGCGGCTAATTGATCGGCCTGGTACTCAGCCAGCAGCGGGGTAATCACCGCCTCGACGCCGCCGGCCAACACATCGGCCAGGCAGTACAACGTCAGGTTAATGCGGTGATCGGTGACCCGCCCTTGGGCGAAGTTGTAGGTGCGAATCCGCTCGGATCTATCGCCTGAGCCGACCAGCAATTTGCGGCTGTCGGATATCTCTTTGTGGGCGGCGGCGTCTTGCTGGTCTTGCAGCTTGGCCGACAACCAGGACATGGCGCGGGCGCGGTTCTTGTGTTGCGAGCGCTCTTCCTGGCATTCGACCACGGTGCCGGTGGGAATGTGGGTGATGCGAATCGCCGAATCGGTGGTGTTTACGTGCTGACCGCCGGCACCGGAGGAGCGATAGGTATCAACGCGCAAGTCGGCCGGATTGATCTCGATCGCCAGCTGTTCATCGGGTTCTGGTAACACCGCCACCGTGCAGGCCGAGGTGTGAATGCGACCTTGGGATTCGGTCTCGGGCACGCGCTGTACGCGGTGCGCGCCGGATTCGAACTTAAGCTTGCCGTAGACGTTGTCGCCCTCAACGCGGGCAATCACCTCTTTATAGCCGCCATGCTCGCCGGTGTTTTCCGACAAAATCTCGACTCGCCAGCCCTGCTTCTCGGCGTAGCGCGAATACATGCGAAACAGGTCGCCGGAGAAAATCGCCGCCTCGTCGCCGCCGGTACCGGCGCGCACTTCGAGAAACACGTTGCGGCCGTCATTCGGGTCGCGCGGCAGCAACATGCGCTGCAAGTTGGCTTCCAGCTCGACCAACTGCTCTTTGGCCGAAGCGACTTCTTCAACGGCCATCTCGCGCATGTCCGGGTCGCTGTCTTTGAGCAGCGCCTGAGCGCCTTCCAGATCGCCCTGCACCTTTAGCACCTGACGGTAGGCCTGAATGACCGGCTCGACTTCGGCGTATTCCTTGGAATAGGCGCGAAACTGCGGCTGATTGCTGATTACCTCGGCATCGCCAAGCTGGGCGGTAAGCTCCTCGAAGCGATCCTGCAGGGCGTCGAGTTTGTTTAGCAGTGAAGCTTTCATTGGCTTTGCTTGTCCGGACTCTCATCGAGAGCAAAAAGTTCTTGAGCCATGGCCAGGGCATCGAAGCGGCCGGCGGCGGAGAGTTTTTTCAGTTGCACGCTGGGCGCATGCAGCAATTTGTTGGTCAGGCCACGGGCCAGTTGTGCCAAGGCTTCATCGGCGGCGCAACCGTTGGCGAGTAGGCGCAGGGCCTTGGTCAATTCTTCGTCGCGCAGGCGTTCGGCTTGCTGGCGATAAGCCTTGAGCACATCCACCGCCGCCAGCGCGCGCAGGCGCTGCATAAAGTCTTCGGCGCCAAGCGCCACCAACTCTTCGGCGGCTTGCGCGGCGCCCTGACGGCTTTTTAAGTTTTCGGCGATTACCTCGTGCAGGTCATCGACGCTGTACAGGTAGATGTCGTCGAGTTCACCGACTTCCGGCTCGATATCGCGCGGCACGGCGATGTCGACCATGAAGATCGGTTTGTGCTTGCGTAATTTGAGTGCCCGCTCGACCGCGCCCTTACCGAGAATCGGCAACTGGCTGGCGGTGGAGCTGATGACGATGTCGCTGTTAACCAGCTCATTGGGGATTTCTGACAGCAGCACCGCATGGGCGCCGAACTGCTCGGCCAATTGGCTGGCGCGTTCCAGGGTGCGGTTGGCGACCACGATGCGCTTGATGCCTTGGTCGTGCAGATGGCGGGCGACCAGACTGATGGTCTCGCCGGCGCCAATTAATAGGGCCTGACTGCGGTGCAAGTCGCTAAAAATCTGTTTGGCCAGGCTGACGGCGGCAAAGGCCACCGACACCGGGTTTTCGCCAATCGCGGTATCGGTGCGCACCTGTTTGGCGGTGCTGAAAGTGGCCTGAAACAGCCGACCGAGCAGCGGCCCGACGGTACCGGCCTCACGCGCCACGGCGTAGGCGGACTTTAACTGGCCAAATATTTGCGGCTCGCCGAGCACCATCGAGTCCAGCCCGCTGGCGACCCGCATCATGTGCCGCACGGCCTGCTCATCGGCATGCACATAGGCGCAGGCGCGCAGCTCGGCCACGTCTAGCCCGTGGTAATCGGCCAGCCAGAGCAGAATCTGCTCGATATCTAGGTCGTCTTGTTCAAGGTACAGCTCGCTGCGATTGCAGGTCGAGAGAATCGCTGCCTCGCGGCTGCAGGTGTGCTGACAGAGTTGTTGCAGCGCCCCAACCAAGCGCTCAGGGCTAAACGCCACGCGCTCGCGGACAGCCACCGAGGCGGTTTTATGGTTGATACCCAGAGCAAGGAAGGCCATGCAGAGTCGCTGACAGTGTCGGAAAACGGCCGATTGTCCTACTTCACTGACCATAGAACAACCTCCCCGCGAGTTAAGCGCGCCCTGCTATAGATAGCCGCCGAGCCCTTGGGCTTGCCCGGCGGCTTGTGTCATGATGCCCAGACAGCCGACAAGTCGAACCTTGCGCACATGAAAAAAACTTTTACCTGGTTAATCGCCCTGGCCTTTATTGGCGGTTGCCAAACATTTAAGCCGCAAAACAGCCCAAGCAGTCCGCCTGTCGCCGAGGCCCCAGTGCCGCCGAGCGCGCCACTGGTGTATGGCTCATTTAGCCAGCAGAGCCTGCTTGCCTTGCTGACCGCCGAGCTGGCCGGGCAGCGCAATCGCTATGACCTGGCGCTGGACGGTTACCTGGCGCAAGCCAAAATCACCCAAGACGCCGGCGTTGCCGAGCGCGCCTTTCGGATTGCCGAATACCTCGGCGCCGATCAAGCCGCGCAAGAGAGCGCGCTAATCTGGGCCAAAAACGCCCCGAACAATCTCGACGCTCAACGCGCTGCGGCCATTCAACTGGCCCATGCCGGGCGCTACGAACAGTCGATGCAGCACATGGAAAAAGTCCTGCAGGCCCAGGGCGATACCAATTTCGACTTCCTCGCCCTGTCGGCTGCGGAAACCGATCAAGAAACCCGCACCGGCCTACTGCAAAGCTTTGATCGTTTATTGCTCAAACACCCGGAGAACAGTCAACTACTGTTCGGCAAAGCTCTGTTATTGCAACAGGACGGTAAAACCGAGGCAGCCCTGACGCTGCTCGAAGATCATCCGAGCAGCAGTGAGGACGTGCCGCCCCTGCTGCTGCGCGTGCGTTTTCTGCAAGTTTTGCAGCGCAGCGACGAAGCGCTGCCATTGCTTGAAGACGGCATCGAGCTGCACCCCGATGACAAACGCCTGCGTCTGACCTATGCACGGCTGCTGGTCGAGCAAGAACGCCTGGACGATGCGCGGGTTGAGTTTGCCAGCCTGGTGCAACAGTTCCCGGATGATGACGATCTGCGCTTCTCCCTGGCGCTGGTCTGCCTCGAAGGACAAGACTGGCAAGAGGCGCAGGTTTATCTGGAAGAGCTGATCGCCCGTGGCAGTCACGTTGATGCGGCGCACTTTAATCTGGGCCGCGTCTATGAAGAGCGCCACGACCCGGAAAGCGCCCTGATCGAATACGACTTGGTTGGCCCAGGCAATGACTTCCTCGGTGCCCAGCTGCGGCAAACCGAGATTCTGCTCAGCGGCAAGCGCGTTGAGGAGGCGAGCAATCGCCTGGCCAAGGCCCGCGAGCGCCAACCCGATTACGCCATTCAGCTGTACCTGATCGAAACTGAGGCGCTGACCAATCATGCCCAGAGCCCCCGAGCCTGGCAGACCATCCAGCAAGCCTTGCTGCTGTTTCCGGATGACCTGAACCTGCTCTATACCCGCGCCATGCTGGCGGAAAAACGCAACGACCTGACGCAGCTGGAAACCGATCTACGCTTTATCCTCAAGCGCGAACCGAACAACGCCATGGCCCTGAATGCCCTCGGCTACACCCTGGCCGACCGCACCACGCGCTTTGCCGAAGCCCGCGAGCTGATCGAGCAAGCCCATCAGATCAATCCTGAAGATGCCGCCGTGCTCGACAGCCTTGGCTGGGTCAATTATCGCCAAGGTCAGCTGGATGCGGCCGAAGCGCTATTGCGCCAAGCCCTGGAGCGTTTTCCCGACGCCGAAGTGGCCGCTCACCTGGGTGAGGTCCTGTGGGCCAATGGCAAGCAACGCGAGGCCCGCGAGGTGTGGGCGCAAGCACTGGAAAATACCCCCGACAGCCCCGCCATCCGCAGCACAGTGCTGCGCTTAACGGGCTCAGAGACGCTTTAAATTATGCCTTTTCGCCTGTTACTTGCCGCCTGCTGCTTAGCCCTACTGAGCGGTTGCGCCGGCCTGACCTCCCACGAAACTCTCAGTGGCCAGGGCGACTCCGCCCTCTGGCAGAAACATAAAGAGCAGGTCAGCCAGCTCAATGGTTGGGAGATCAGCGGCAAAATGGGCCTGCGCGCGGAAAAGCGCGACGGGAAAATCGAAAGCGCCAGCGCGACATTATTCTGGCTGCAGCGCCAAGACTACTTCGATATTCGTCTCGCCGGCCCCATGGGTGGCGGCGCCGCACGGCTGACCGGCCGCCCCGGGAAAGTCAGCCTGGAGGCCGCCAACCAAGGCAGCTTCCAAGCCGAGTCCGCCGAGGCTTTATTGCAGCAACAGCTGGGCTGGAACCTGCCCATCTCCCACCTGTTTTGGTGGGTGCGCGGCGTACCCGCCGAGGACAGCAAAAGCCGCCTGACCCTGGGCAGCGAAAGCCGACTGGCGACGCTTGAGCAAGATGACTGGAAAGTCGAATACCTGAGCTACGTTGAACAAAACGGCTACTGGCTGCCCGAGCGGATCAAACTGCACGGCGCCAAGCTTGACATCACTCTGGTGATCAAGGACTGGCAGCCACGCCAGCTCGGCCAGTGATATGCAGGCCAGCTCACTAACGCCACCGGCGCACGGCCTGACGCTGCCCGCCCCGGCCAAGCTGAATCTGATGTTGCACATCATTGGCCGACGTAGCGACGGCTATCACCAGTTACAAACCCTGTTTCAGTTTCTCGACTACGCCGACGAGCTAACTTTCGCCCCCCGCACCGATGGCGTTATCCAGCTGCACAGTGAGCTGACCGAGGTTGCCCACGACAGCAACCTGATCGTGCGCGCCGCCCGCCAGTTACAGCAGGCTAGCCATTGCAGCCAAGGCGCCGATATCTGGCTGACCAAGCGCCTGCCCATGGGCGGCGGCCTGGGCGGCGGCAGCTCCGATGCGGCCACCACCCTGCTCGGCCTCAACCACCTTTGGCAGTTGAACTGGAGCGAAGACCAACTCGCCAGCCTGGGCCTGAACCTGGGCGCCGACGTGCCGGTATTCGTCCGTGGCCACGCGGCATTTGCCGAAGGGGTTGGCGAGATTCTCACCCCCGTCGAGCTCAGTGAGCCGTGGTTTTTGGTTGCAATTCCGCAGGTTAGCGTTAGCACTGCGGAAGTTTTCGCCGACCCGCAGTTGACACGCGACACCCCGGCCAATAAACTTCGCAGCCTTCTTGAGGGGGGCAGTCGTAATGACTGTCAGCCGGTGGTCCAGAAGCGTTATCCAGAAGTACATAACGCTTTGATCTTGTTGAACAAATTTGTTCC